>JBJTQD010000595.1:0-1529 GCA_046075445.1 Planctomycetota bacterium | reverse complement strand
GTTTCCAATGCATGACATGCAACTCGGCGGCGCTGTAGTTCGCACGACCGAGTCGGCCTCAATCATAACCGTTGGAAAAGCGCGCCGCAAAGTAGCACGCGAGTAGGGGAGCCAGAGAGGGCCAGAGCGACTGTCCCTATGGTTGACGCTGAACGCTTAACGAGTTAGGGCAAGCGGCAAGCGCTGAGCGGCTTTGAAATGCTCAGCCAAAGAGACAAACGAGAGCGTCTCGGCAACGCCAAGCGAAAAGGCGAACGCATGTTTGCAATTCGCCAACAACTATGGCTGGCGAACGTTTTCCCAAGCGTCGATCAAAGAAGCAGCGGCCTGCTCGACGTCTTCCTGTGAAGTTTGCCAGCCGACGCTAAGTCGAATCGAGCAGCGAATCGCCATGGTGCCCAAGCCCATCGCGGAGAGCGTCGGACTGGGATTGGAAGAGTGACTCGAGCAAGCTGACCCGGTCGAAGCGCAAAGCTCGGGCAACCGCTTGAGAATCATCTGAGCGCTGGCCTTGGGGAAAGTCACATTCAAAGTGTTCGGCAAGCGTGCAGCCTGCAGTCCGTTGACTTTCAAACCCGGAATCCCCGCGAGCAACAAGCTCTGCATGTGATCCCGCAAGAAAGCCAACCGCTCGGCAGATTCTTCGAGCGCCTTGCCAACCAACATCGCCGCTTGTCCGAGGCCGACGATATAAGGAGTGTTCTCGGTGCCAGCTCGCAAACCATGCTCATGCTCTGAACCATGCAGCACCGGTTCCAGGTCCAGCCCCTCGCGAACGTACAACGCACCAACCCCCTTGGGTCCGTACATTTTGTGGCCGGCAATGGTCATCAAGTCGACATCCAATTGAGTCACAAACGCCGGGACCTTGCCGACTGACTGGGAAGCATCGGTGTGCACCAACACTCCTCGGCTGTGGCAAATCTCTGCAATTTCACGAATCGGTTGAATCGTCCCGACTTCGTTGTTGGCATGCATCACGCTGACCAGCCGCGTGTTTCGCTGGAGCACCTTTTCGACTTCTTCCGGCTGGACGACGCCTTGCGAGTCACAAGGCACAACCGAGACTTCGTAACCCAGACGCTCGAGAAATCGAGCTGGACTCGTCGTCGCCGGGTGTTCAAGAGCCGAAATTACCAGATGCCCGCCGGCACTTGGCGGCGACTTGAGCATGACACCTTTTAGTGCCAGGTTATTGCTCTCCGTTCCACCGCTGGTGAAACAAATCTCATCTGCGTCGCAGCCCAACAGCCGAGCCACGGCCGACCGCGCATCGGCAATTGCTTCGCTGGCCGCCCGCCCCATGCAGTGAGTGCTCGAAGGATTGCCGTAATGTACGGTGAAGTACGGCTGCATCGCTTCGACGACGCTGGGAGCGACCGGGGTAGTGGCGTTGTAATCAAGGTAAATGCGACGCACTGCCAGTTTCTCAATGACTCGGGAAAAAACCGTGAGGTAAGTGGAATAGCCTGGGAGCAAACGCTGATTAGAGTCGTGTTAGTTTCATTTTATCAGAGTGCCCCGGCAAG
>JBJTQD010000594.1:0-1122 GCA_046075445.1 Planctomycetota bacterium | reverse complement strand
ACTTGCGCTTCGCCTCGCCTATCGGCGGCGGGCTAAACATAGAACTGCCTATCGGCTGAGCCAAAAGGCCCTCAAACATTCGGAGACAATCTTGAAACACACTCCGCGTTGGGCAACATTCCTCTCGTTCCTTCTTCCTCTGACGGCTTCGGCCCAACAAGCCGTCCAAACCGATCCCGGCATCAACATCATCACGACCCGCTGCCTCGACTGCCATCACAGCGGCGATGCCAGCGGCGGACTCGACCTCTCTCAACGCGAAGCCGCACTCAACGGCGGCGACAGCGGCGCAGCAATCGATCCCGAGACGCCGCTCGAGTCTCTGCTTTGGGCTCGAGTCGATGAAGATGAAATGCCGCCCGATCACCCGCTCACGAAAGAAGAAAAGCTCGCGCTCAAAAAATGGCTCAAAGCCGGTGCCGCTTGGCCAGCCCAACCCATTGACCGCTTCGCTCGATCGACTGAACGTCGAGCCGGCCGTGATTGGTGGTCGTGGCAACCGCTGAAGGCTGACCAGCCTCCCAGCGACGCCGCAGACACTTGGAGTCGCAACGATCTTGATCGCTACATTTGGCAACGTCTCCGTGCGGAAAACCTGCAGCCCTCCTCCGCAGCCGATCCACGCACACTCGTCCGCCGCCTCTACTACGACCTCATCGGCTTGCCCCCTCCAAATGCGGTCGTCGAAGCTTTCGCAGCCGAACCCTCCGACAAAAACTGGACGCAACTCGTCGATAACCTTCTCGATTCGCCTCGCTACGGCGAACAGTGGGGCAATCACTGGCTCGACGTCGCCCGTTTCGGTGAGTCGCAGGGTTATGAATACAACGAGCCACGAAACGGCGCCTGGCTCTATCGAGACTGGGTGGTCGAAGCGCTTAATCGCGACCTCCCGTACAACGAATTCGCTCGGCAGCAAATCGCTGGCGACTCGCTCGTCGGCCCAAACACCGCAGGCCTCGCACCCCTCGGCTTCCTCGTCTCCGGCCCCCACAACACTGTCCTCGGCGTGACCGAGACCATGAAAGCGACCGCGCGGCAAGAAGAACTCGAAGAGATTGCCGGCACACTCGGCCAAGCCTTCCTTGGCCTGACAGTCAATTGCGCCCGCTGCCACGATCA
>JBJTQD010000593.1:0-4776 GCA_046075445.1 Planctomycetota bacterium | reverse complement strand
GCCCGCGCGGACGTTTCCGAGCATCACAAACAAAATGACGATCACCAGCGCTCCGCCTTCAAACAGATTGCTGACAACAGTCCGAAGTGTGCGCCCGATCAGTTCAGCTCGGTCATAGATGACCTCGGTCCTAACGCCCGGAGGCAGCGTGGCATTGATTTCCTGAAGTTTGGCTTTTGCAGCCTCGACTACAGTCCGAGAGTTCTCGCCGAAGAGCATCATGACCATGCCGATGACGGCCTCGCCCCGACCGCCTCGAGTCGCAGCGCCTTGGCGAGTTAGGTTGGAAATGCGGACATCAGCGACTTGCTTGATCAACAGCGGAGCGGTTCCGGTCTCGTTTCGGATGACCACGTTGCCAATGTCAATCTCGTCCTTCAGCATCGCCGTGCCGCGAATAAACTGCTGCTCCCCGTTCCGAAGGATGTAGCCGCCTCCGCCGATCAGGTTGTTTCGCTGCAGGGCATCAGCAACTTCGGCCAAGGTCGCCTGCTTCTGCATCAGGCGTTCCGGATCTACGGTGACTTCAAACGTCTTGTAGCCCCCGCCCATGATGTTGATTTCGGTGACGCCTTTGGTGGTCTTCAAGCGGGGAGCTATCTGCCACTCCAAAATCGATCGCAGTTCGGTCGTGTTGTAATCTTCACCAAGAACCTCGAACTGCATGATCTCGCCGAGGGCGGTGGTCATGGTCCCGATTTCGGGATCGCCATATTCGCCCACGCGGCTCTTCGCCTCGGGGAGCTTTTCTTTGACTATGTTGCGGGCAAAGTAGACGTCCGTGCCTTCCTTGAAGACAACCGTGACGACTGAAATGCCGAGCCGCGAAATGCTGCGGATTTCCTCGACGTTGGGCAAGCCATTCATCGTCGATTCGACGGGAAAGGTAACTAGTCGCTCAACCTCTAGCGGCGAAAGCGAACCAGCCGAGGTCATGATCTGAACTTGAGTGTTCGTCATGTCCGGCACAGCATCGATCGGGATGGTCAGTGCCGAATAAAGTCCGGACACGGCGATCAAGATAAAGCCGACGGCAACCAGAAAACGGTTCGCGAGGCTGAATTCGACGATTTTGGCCAACATGGGGATGCACTCAGAGCGAAAGGCAGTAAAGGGAAAGAGTTGAGCTAAAAATCAGGAAGACAACTCTTTGGTGCTGGGGTTACCTTCAAATCATTTGATGGAGAATCATTCGTCTGATTCGAGTAACAACTCACTCTTCAGATAGAAGACGCCACCATCGACAACTTTGACGCCAGCCGTCAGGCCAGACCCAGTGACCTCGGTCCATTCCGGTGTTTCGGTCAGGACTTCAACGTCCACTCGACGATATTTGCGGGGGCCAACTTCGACGAAGACAAACGTTTCCAGTTCATGTCTGGCAAGGGCTGAATTGGGAACCGCCAGAGCATCTTTGCTATCCACAAATGGCAAGTCCGCCCAGACAAACATTCCCGGGCGGAGTTTGCGTTCCGTATTTTCCAAATCGATCACGACCGGAACCGTTCGAGTCTGCGCGTCGACACTTGCCCCGACAAAGCGGATCTTGCCGCTCCAGGACTGGCCGGGCTGTGATGGTTGCCGGACGGTGACTTCCTTGCCGACTTCGAGATTCAATTTCGGTAGCCGCTGTTCGGCAACCTCGGCTGCGATCCAGAGTTGGTCGGGGTCGGCGAGTGTCAAAAGGACTTCGCCTCGGTCGATTCGTTCGGCGGGGACGAGATGGATTTCCTCCACGCGTCCGGCGAAGGGGGCCGTGAGGACCAGTCGACTGGAACTCGACTCGGGTTCATCCAGACCGGTGGGGCCGAGTAGCGCGATAATTTTGTCTTTGGCAATCGCGAGTTTGCGCTCGGCATCGGCAACTGCTGCGAGATCGGCTTTTCGTTGCTGTCCGGCTTCGAACAGAATCTGCTCTGCCTCTCCATAAAAAGCCGCCGCGGCCTGCTGCAGCGCAGCTTGACGTTCCCGCAGTTCGCGGCCGCTGATCACATTGCTCAGTTCAGCCGCGTTGGCCACGTTCGATTTGGCGAGGGTCCAAGCCGAATGAGCTTTGAGCAGCCGTTCGCCGAATTGACCCATTCGTTTGTTGGAGATCGTACTGGCAGTGAGCGGTCCCGGCGATTCGTTGTTTGTTTTTAGCTGCGTGACGATCTCCGAAACGCCTTCCTCAACGTTCTTGCTCCATTCGGCCTGAGATTGAGCTAATTGCAGAGTCGACTCCGATTGAGCTCGCTCGCGCCGGGCGAGCCCCATCTCTTCGGAAGTCAAGACCACCAGCGGAGCTCCGGCGGCGATCGGCTCGGTTGGTTTGACCAGCACTTCTTGCACAACTGCGTCGAGCGGAGATCGCAGCTCAAGATAGCGGCTGGCGTTGTAGCGTACAGCTGCGGGTACGGTCAGTGAATTGACGAGGTGTTGTGACTGTAGCGAGTGGACCGTGATTTTTGCGGCCGCCTCTTTCTCTGGAGTCAGCTCAATGAACTCGCGCGGTGGTGCGGGGGTTGATTCGGCCGCTTCTTCAGCTTCCGAGCCGGGATGTTCGTCGAACAGCCAGTGGGGACCGAAGTAGCCGACCGCAAGGACGGCCGCGATGATCGCCGCCGCACCGAGGCCCCGGATCGATTTGAGTGCCCACGAGAGCAGATGTCCGAGCCGTTTTTGAAAAGATGAAGGGTTGCTCATAGAAAGCCAAAGTGGGAATTGGGGAACTGCGAAGCAAAGAAACAGGCCGAATTCGAAATGCTTGTTCAGCCAAAGTTAGTCCGACTGCACAACGTTAGCCGAACTGTGGCTTTGTGCGGTGGAAAAGGGTGCGAGCATGGCAGCGTTGAGAAAGCTGCCTCGCGATCCGTCTAGAGCGTCAGGCTGGCGAACTTTTGGCGCAGAGTGCGACCCGAGGGAGAAGCGTCGGCGAAGAGAGAGTCCCCGGGGCGAAGCCGATCGGGGCGAGTCATTGCCGCGTTTGAGAGAATGGAGAATTGAACAAAGGCGCCCGCCAGTTGGCTCCAATCGTCCAACGACTCGGTGGGCTCGGGTACAGCCACTTCGGGAGCTCCGACAAATCCTTTGCAGAGGCAGCCAGAATCGGTGCAGCCTTGTTCGGCCGGACCGGGGTGAAGCGGCACGATGGGCTTCGCTGGCTGCTGTGCAACCACGACCTCACCAGCGAAAGTAAACTCCTCATTGCCGAGGAAGACCGACTCACCAATGACGCAGTTCAGCGACTTGATCAGAATGATCAGTGCGAGCAGGACGGTCATGGTGCGAGGGCGATTCATTCGCAAATTATAGGTCAGGAAAGAAGTGGGTGGAACAGAGAAACGGAGCAAACTTGCCCGGCTATTCCCGGTATTCGATACAGGGAGAGGCTGAGCGTTACCGCTCACCGCAACGCCCGGTACGCACTGGTCCCGGTTAGGATGTACGGCTGGAACCAAAGGAGTCCAGAAATGTTGAGAGTCATTTTCTGTTGCCTGATCGTGCTCGGCCTCAGTGCCGGCTGTCTGCGAACTAACCCGCGTGAGGTGGTTGTCTACGCCGCGCTGGATAAAGAATTTTCCGAACCCTTGCTCGAAGAGTTTGGCAAGCAGACGGGAGTCAAAGTGCTCGGCAAGTACGATGTCGAGTCGAACAAGACGGTTGGCTTGGCTAACGAAATCATCGCCAACTCCAGCAGACCGCGCGGCGACGTCTTCTGGAACAATGAAATCCGCCACACGCTTCGGCTGGAAAAGCTCGGGTTGCTGGAGACGTATCGCTCTCCCCTCGCGGAGAAATACCCGCCGCAGTTTGTCTCCAAGGAGGGAAGATGGCACGGCTTTGCCGCGCGTGCCCGCGTGCTGATCATCAATCGAAAACTGTTGCCCGATCAATCGGCTTGGCCGGCGGAATTTGCCGAGCTGGCCGACCCGCGCTGGAAAGGCAAGTGTGGAATGGCCCGGCCCCTGTTTGGGACCACCGCAACTCACGCAGCCGTGCTCTTCGCGCAGCTCGGAGATGAATTGGCAACTGATTTTTTCAAGCAGGTTGCTGAGAATGCAGTGATCGAGTCAGGCAATAAGCAAGTCGCGCAGCACGTGGCCGAGGGACGTTATGCCTGGGGAGTCACTGACACGGACGACGCAGTGATTGAGATCGAGGCGGGCAAGGATGTTGCTTTAGTGTTTCCCGACCAAGGTAGCCAAGGGACGCTGCTGATCCCCAACACGCTGGCGATCATCAAGGGAGGGCCCAACGCGGAGTCAGCTCGCAAGCTGGTGGATTGGCTCCTGCGCAGCGAGACGGAAGTGCAACTGGCGAAAGGAGCGAGCGCCCAGATTCCGCTCAACCGAGAAGTAACGGAGCGATCGCGCGTTGCTCCTCAGGATCTGAAAGTGATGGAAGTCGATTTCGTCGCCGCCGCAGAAAAATGGGAATCGGCTCAGCGGGTGCTGGTGGAGATTTTTCGGTAGGGGCGGAAGAGGGTAAACACAGAGGACGCGGAGACACAGAGGACGCAGAGAGAGGAAGAGTTAGGTTGAATTTTTTGTCCGGGTGTAGTCGCTTATTCTGTAACCGTCTGTAGGGAGACAAGAAAGTAAGTCTCACATTCGTTCACGGTGCCCACCACCCGACCTCGTGTCGGTGGAGCCATGATCAGCCAGCTAGGGCGAGCAACTCGGTAAGTATTCTTTAACATGCTTCAAACTAAATAAAAGACCGCCATATAAGCAGCGATGTAGCCGGATAGTCACACTCCCACCGACGCGAGGTCGGGGGTGGCCGGTTGTCGTT
>JBJTQD010000592.1:0-3211 GCA_046075445.1 Planctomycetota bacterium | reverse complement strand
CGAAGAGCCGTGTACGGATTGCATGAGCTTTATTTAACTGCCTGAAAACTGTCCGCCGTTGAATTTCCTGTTGGGGCGAAGAGCCGTGTCTTGATGCTGTGATCTGTATTTGTCTGCCCTGATCACTGCTCTGCCCACTCTTCCTCCTTCAACACCATCTCCTCGATTCCCTTTCCCTTTTTCTTTTCCTTTCACCTCACTTCAATTCCTCCCCCTTCCCTTCCCTTTCCTCTCCTCCCTCTCTGCGTCCCTCTGTGACCTCTGTGTTTACCCCTCTTCCCCCCCGATCCGCACAGATTCCACCCGTCGGTTGACCCCCTCCCCCGCGCTCGCTTAGGTTATAACCGCCGCGGTTACTCTCCCCGCGATTTCCCTCTCACCCGGAGCTCTCCCCAATCGTGGCTGGCGGATCGGATTTTGACGTCAAAGAACGCGTGCGACAGGCGACCGATATTGTCGACCTGCTCGGCAGCTACATGCAAATCCGCCGCCAAGGCTCCAACTTCGTCGCCCACTGCCCTTGGCACGACGACCGCCGACCTAGCCTCCAAATCAACCCCGCCCGCCAATCGTGGGTCTGCTGGGTCTGCAACTTCCGCGGCGATATCTTCGACTTCGTCATGCGCCGCGAGGGAGTCGAATTCTACGACGCCCTCCGCATGCTCGCCGACCGACTCGGGATCGAAGTCAAATCGACCGGCCCCGCGCCCGTCAAAGGCTCGGCCGACGACAAGCAAACCCTCTTCCGCGCAATGGCCTGGGCCGCGGAAATGTTTCAAGCCGAACTGGCCGACAGCGACACCGCGCGGCTCGCTCGCGACTACATCGCCAATCGCCGGCTAACCAGCGACACCGTCTCGCGCTTCCGGATCGGCTTCTCGCCGCTCGACCGCGATTGGCTCGCCCATCGCGCCCGCAGCAGCGAATTCTCACCGCAAGTGCTCGAAGCTTGCGGGCTGCTCCTCCGCCGCGAGAACACGTCCAACTTCATCGATCGCTTTCGCGGCCGGCTGATGTTCCCGATCCAAGACACGCTCGGCCGCGTGATCGCTTTCGGCGGCCGCGTCGTCCCCGGCCTCTACGCTGAGGGCGAAGAGCCACCCGGCAAGTACATCAACTCGCCCGAAACCAAACTCTTCTCCAAGAGCGAGAACCTCTACGCTCTCAACCTCGCAACCGACTCGGTCTCCAAGTCCCGGCACCTGATCGTGATGGAAGGCTACACCGACGTGATCGCCGCTTATCAAGCCGGCATGCGAGGCGTCGTCGCCGCACTCGGCACAGCAGTGAACCAGCGACACATCAAGCTGATGAAGCGCTACGCCGATCGGATCACGCTCGTCCTCGACGGCGACGCAGCCGGCCAGCGGCGCACCAACGAAATTCTCGATCTCTTCGTCGCCGAAAATGTCGACCTCCGCATCCTGACTCTCCCCGAAGGCCTCGACCCGTTCGATTTCGTCCAAGCCCAAGGCTCCGAGCCGCTGCTCAAGCTGATCGATAACGCCCCCGACGCAATGGAACACCGCATCAGAGTCGAAACCAGCGGCGTCGATCTGCTGAACGATACTCATCGCTCGACGCAAGCACTCGATCGCATCCTGCAAACGATCGCGCAAATCCCCCAATCTCTTACCGCAACGGCGGCGGCCACAAAATTGCGTGTCGATCAGCTGCTAGCACGGCTTTCTCGCACGTTTCGCATTGAAAAGACGACCCTACTGGAACGCTTGCAGGACTTGCAATCAAAAGTCGTGCGAACCATTGACGCTCCGGATGCGTCTGAGACCGTAGATTGGAAACTTCGGGACTTCGATTCAGCCGAAGTCGAACTGATTCGCTTGCTCCTTTTGGATCATTCATTACTTGATCTTGCAGTGGAAGGCGTTTCTGCGGATGATTTCCAACTTGGTCCTCTGCGGGAGATTTTCCTGCGGATTGGCGAAGGGTTCCAAGAAGGCCTCGATGTTTCCTTTGAGGGCTTAATGGTTCATTTCGAGGACCCACAGATTCGTGGCTTGCTGATTCTGATAAATGATGAAGCCGTCACGCGTCACGAAGTGGCAGTGGATGACTGTCGACAGCGGCTGGAAGCCGTACTCGACGTGTTTCGCCGCCGCCACGATCACAAGGATGCCCAGAACCTGCTGGGCAAATTGGAAGAACCGAATCTCGACCCCAAGGAGGAAGCTGAAACGCTGGAAGCATTGCTTCGCAAAGCCCGCCAGCGGCACGGAATCTCTGCTCCCATGGATGGGTAGCCGGCCGAGCCGCATGGCATTGACCTGTGTCACAAGCGAAATGGATTTCGCAGGAGGATTGCCGACATGGATGTCGCTCAAATCGAACTTTCCCAGATCATTTCCCGCGGTCGCCGCCAAGGCTACCTGACCTACTCTGAAGTCTCGGGCTATCTGCCCGACCAATCGACTTCTCCCGATGAGCTCAACAATCTGATTGCCGCGATCGAGAACGCGGGAATCGAATTGCGAGCCGCCGCCCCCGCCGGTTCCAAGAACGGCCCATCGACAGACGAATTCATCGACGTCGATGCCGAAGTCGAAGACTTGAAAATCACCTCGCGGCCGTTGCGTCCCGGCGACGACCCGATTCGGACTTACCTCAGCCAAATGGCCGAGATTCCCCTGCTCTCTCGCGACGAGGAAATCGCGGTCGCCAAGCGAATCGAAATTGCCCGCAAGCGATATCGCCGCGCCGTGCTCAGCTCCACCTACGCCCTCCGCGCAGCGATCGACGTGCTCAAACGCGTCCACGCTGGCGAGCTCCCCTTCGCTCGCACGATCAAGGTCTCGCTCACCGAGCAGTTGACCAAGGACCAAATCACCAACCGGATGCCGCATCACTTCCGGACGATGGAGAAGCTGCTGGAGTCGAATCAAGCCGACTTCGCCCAGCTCCTCTCACGCCGCACTCCCGCAGCCGAAAAAGTTCGCTTGCGAAAGCGGTTTCTTCGCCGCCGCGGCAAGCTGGTCTTTCTGATCGAAGAGCTCAGCCTCCGCTCGCGCCGCATCAGCCCGCTGATTAATCAGCTGCGGCAATTCGGCGAGCGGATGCAAACGATTCGCCGCCAGTTGAAGCTGCTGCAGAACGACCCGCTGCGAGCTAATGAACGCCGCGATCTGAATCGCGAACTCTGGCAGCTGATGACGCTTTGCCAGGAGAGCCCGCGCAGCCTCGCCAAGAAAGCGGA
>JBJTQD010000591.1:0-3214 GCA_046075445.1 Planctomycetota bacterium | reverse complement strand
ATGATCCGCTGGGCTTCCTCCGAAAGATCACCTACGCGGAGTTCGCTGATGAAAATTCGCGGGAAGTTCGGGCGCGGTGGCGAGTACCAGAAGGCGTCGAGCTTCTTGCTTTCGAATTTGTAGGCATCGCGGCGCTCATATCCGCAGTGCAGGAAAACCTTTTCCAGCGACTGAATGCCGAGTTGCGGAACGCCCATCGTGCGGAACGCGATATGGTCATTTTCGATATCGGAAGATTTTCCGATCAGCCCATCGCGCACCATGCAGGCGAGCACGCGGCCAACATCCGGCACGCGTTCGGTGTACCGCCGCATCAAGCCATCGAGAATCACCGTCAGCGTCTGAATCTGTTTTTCGGTTGCAGTCGTCATGCGTCCAGCCCCGTTCAAAAAACCAAAATGACTTCAAACTGAATTGTCGCGAGTCGCTCGAATGAAACCGCCAACCCCAGCTCAGGTTGGAATTACTCGAACCTCAGGACTGAGTAAACCGGATAAGGAGCGAGTCGCTTGGCACCTTCTAGGAATGCCAACTCGATCAAAAAGCCGCAGCCGACGATTTCGGCGCTGCACTGCTCGATCATCCGGCAGCAAGCCTCGACCGTTCCGCCAGTCGCCAGCAGGTCATCGATCACGAGGACTCGCTGTCCCGGGTCGATCCCATCGACATGCATCTGCAGCGTGTCGGTGCCGTACTCAAGCTGGTAACTATATGAACGGGTGCGGTAGGGTAACTTGCCTGGTTTTCTTATCGGCACAAAACCGACGCCCAATTGCAGAGCGAGCGGAGCGGCGAAGAGAAAGCCACGGGCCTCGGCGGCGGCGATGACGTCGATATTCAGCGGACGATAGTGCTCTGCCATCCGGGCGATTGCTTCCCGATAAGCCTCAGGGCTTGAGAGCAGCGGCGTGATGTCTTTGAACAAGATTCCCGGCTTGGGAAAGTCGGGGACGTTTCGGATGAACTGACTGAGGTCGAGCGACGTGGCCGGTGACATCTGCGGTTCCTGAATGAGATTACGAATTGGACGGCTTGAATCGTACCCCTTCCCGATTTGCCGAGCAACTAATCAGCTGCAAACGGGGACTAGGACGTTGGACCTCGGCATATTTTTAGGCGAGCCGCCCTCGCGGTTCACCTCGCCTTCGCCTGCGGGCTAAACACAAGGAAACCCCAAAGTGGCAACCGCCCCACCTCGCGCCGGTGCGAGCACGATTATTCCGCGAGACCGTTGCCTTAATGGACCACTAGTCAATCTTGTGTCGGTAGAGCCATGACTGGCCGGCTAGTGCAGATTGGTCGTTAATAGCAACCGCCCACCACCGGACCCTGCGTCGCCACGAGCATGGCTATTCCGCTATGCCGTCGAGTTCATGTCTTGCCCTTGACCAAGCCGCAAATGAAACGGAGCTGATGGGAGAACACTTCACAGCAGCACCAAAAAAACGCCCAGTCCAAAAGGACCGGGCGTTGTTGCATACTCTGATTTGGATTTTACCGTCTTTGTTCAGCTGGCGATTTCAATCCAGCCTAGTTCCCGAAGACGTATCTCAAGCCGTAGGTGAAGAACGTAGCAATCGAGAAGTTCGCCAATTCCTCTTGCGGTTTGTACCGCAGAATCAGGGTGTCCATTGGCTTCACCAGCAATCTCGCCTGCGGGTTATTGATGGCGTTGGTCACATCGACCCGAATTGCGATTTGCCGATTGCCCGGCAACCTTCGGAGAACGATCAATTCGGTTGCTGGAACCGTAGCCCCACCGCTAAGGAAGTTGCCCTGAGCAACCCCCTGCCCCGCCCCAATTCCGTTTCCGGCAATTGAGATGGCACCGAGTACGTCGAGGTCGTAGTCACGAGGAAGCGGGAATTCACCGCCCTGCAACAGACCACCTGTGTAGTAGACTTCAGTGTCTCGCGTGTCGACGTAGACGATATCGCCGTCTCGCAAAATGATGTCTTCCGTGGTGAAGTTAAGTTTGTCGCCCGGACGGACCCGAGTGGGAATCTTGACGACGTTTGACTCATCTGGAATTTGCGGGACGACACCGTATGGAAACTGATCCGGTCCGTTCGTTCGGTAAAACTCATCTACCTCGCGGTCTCTGGTTTCAATCGAGACCCGGTCGCCGCGGAGAATCCGGACTTCGCTTTTCGCATTCAAACCTGGCATACCACCGGTTTCGGCCAAGGCATTCAACAGGTCGTTTTTGTAAGCGGGCATTTGGAGCACGAAACCGCGACCGCTGCGGTCAGAACGGTCCGTCACAACTTGACCGGCGAACTGCCGATTGAACTGACCGTTGGCTTGAGAAAAGACGTTGTCTTGTCTCACCACGAAGACGCGATAGGTTCGCTCCTTCATGATCGTCACGAGGATTCGGCTATCGTCCTTCAAAATCGGCTTGTCGCCCTCGCGGTAGGCGCGGGTGATCAATTGCTCGACTTGCTGAATGTTCAGACCTCGGACAGGCAATGGCTTGATCAGCGGCAGTGAGATGGTCCCATCTTCACGCACAGGAACCGGGAAACCGATCGCTGGAGGCAAGTCGCTCCCTTGCTCCGGAACTTGGACTGGCGGAGCTTCATCGAACTTTCCGAGCACACCCTCGATGAACACGCCGAGCACATCCTCGCTGTCCAGCAAGTAGTACTCGGGCTTTTGTTGCCTGAGGCGAGAGACGTCAATGTTTACTTTGTCGGCTTGTGGCTCGGCCAGAAACTGCCGAGGCAAGCGTTCCGCCGGTATCGAGTCAATCGGCGAAAGGATCGCCGTGCAACCGGTCAATCCCAATGTCAGGAGCAGCGCGGCTCCACAAAACAAGCGACTGATCATGGCTGGCTTTTTTTCAATCTGGGTTTGATGATGCAACATGGCCAGGGCGACCTCCATAATTCCTGTTGTTCTCTGATTTCTCACGGGCTGGGGGGAATCGAATTAAAAGTCACCCTGCCCTACGACCATGGATGGCCCAGAGGGAGCCTTTGGCACTAGCGGGCTAAGCGCCGTTGGTTTGCCAACTTCACTTCCAGCCTCCGGCTTTCGGTCTTGCCGCGAGCTGATTGGGGCCGGCGGGGCGGCTGACTCAACCGCTTGAGGTTTTCCATTCGCGCTTTTGGTCGGCTCGCCGTTCCCGGAATTTACGATGTCGACTTGAGAAGCGAGTCGAACACCTTCTTTCTCCTGCTGGATGGCTCGTTCGGCCATGTTCGAAATA
>JBJTQD010000590.1:0-3444 GCA_046075445.1 Planctomycetota bacterium | reverse complement strand
CGACGTCGAAGTCATAGCCGTAGCCTTGGCCGGGGAACTCGAACATGCAGTAGACGTGGTCATCGGCGTCGCGGTCGACTGGGAACAAGTGACGACCACCAATGGCATGCACGGTCAGCGGGTGAACTTTTTTGCCAACCTCTTTGCTAAGGGCCGAGACGAAAATGCTGGCCGCGTCGAGTTGGTGACTTCCGAGCTCGGCCATCAGACCGCCACCGGTCCGGTCCCACAATCGCCAACGAACGAGTTCTTCCAAAGCCGAGCGGACGCGACCAGATCCATAAACCTTGGCGTCATCGAGGTAGCCATGTTCGGCCGCTGCGACCAGTTTGTCTTGGTCCCAGGCGATCCACTGTGCGACCTGCTTCTCGAGAATTTTCGCGTCGGCTGGAGAGGTCGTGGGATCAGCCAGCAGCTTTTGGAATTCACGAAGCTGTTCGGCGATCTTATCGACCTTGCCGCCGCCACCTACTGGAATCTCCCCGCCGGGAAGCGGTGGAGCCCAAGTATCGGAACCGGGCTTGTTGTTGCGGTGCCATTGAGCCCGGATGTGATGCACTTCACCAAGCAAACCCCAGCGGATCAGGTTGACCGCATTGTCGTAGAGGATGCTGTAGTGTCGTTGATGTCCAATCGAGAGAAACCGCTTGGTTTGTTCGGCGGTTCGGCACATCAACTTGCACTGCGCGATGTTGTGTGCCATCAGCTTCTCGCAAAGCACATGCTTACCGGCTTGCATCGCGGCAACGGCAATCGGAGCGTGGAGGTGCAGCGGAGCCGCGATGATGATTGCCTCAATGTCCGGGTCAGCGATCGCTTGTTGCCATCCAGCCGTATAGACCTTGATATGTTTGCGGGCTTCCGATTCGTCTTTATAGCCGTAAACCTTCAGCAAACCCGGGCGAACGTAAGCGGTGCTTGAAGTGGCCCAGTCGCCATGAAAAGCCCGATGGATGCTCGACGGACGGATATCGCAGATTGCCCGCACATCGATGTAGTCGGGATTCAGCGATCCAAGCAGCACGTTTCCTTCATCGCCTGTTCCGATTACACAGGTGCGAACGGGATTTCTCGGGCGGTTGTAGCCGAAGTACATGCCGCCGATACCAGCCGCAGTTAAACCGCCGGCAGCGACCGCGCGGGTAAGGAAATCCCGACGGTTCATCTGATGGAAGGCTGTCACGGCGGAGTAGTAGTTGTCCTTGCCGATGTCACGTTCTTCGGGGCTGAGATTGATCATTGCGCTATCCTGAAACGAGTAAACAAAATGGTGGGCACTGTCGAGGGAGTCCCGATAACTCAAGCCGACTGTGGAGTGGGTTCCGTTGCTGTCGAAGCTGCGCCTGATGAGGCAGGGCGTTTCTTTCGGAACCAGCCGAGGAAGTAATCCAAGCCGAGTGTGTTTGCGGAACCAGCCGCGGCGACGACTAAGAGCCCCGCCAGTTCAACAATTTGGTAGTAAGTTGGCGTTGTGCCGGGAAGCCAAAACGGTTGCGTAAGGACAACCGAAGCTAGAAAGAGTGCCGCAGCGATTGCTGCCGGAGTGGTGAACAGTCCAAGAATGAGCAACACGCCGACGGTCGCATCAAACCAAGGGATGATGCGATTGATCCATTTGAGCTTGCTGTTGGGCTGGTCAAAGGGCCTATGGATAGCCAGCTTTCCCCGGCCGACTTGTGGTCCTACCGCGAGACTGTTGATTTTGGTTTCTAAAGAATCCCAAATCGCGACAACTTGTCCTGACCATTGATTCAATTTGCCCGTTCGGTCGCTGCGAATTGAGTCGACTTGACCGCGGAGAGCCTCGACTTCAATCGCGGTCTTCCCGGCTGAGGCACCATCTCTCTGAAAACCATTCAGACGTCCTGCAGTCGAAAAGTGCGCGATCAGGTCGACGCGATTATCGCTGAGCCAATCCCTTAGCAGTTGCTGGTGAGTTTTCAGGATTTCGACTGCTTGTTGTTTTTGCTTGGCAAGTTGTTTCAAGGCAGCATTGTTTGCAGCAATTTCGGCCGCGACCACTGGAGATGAGTTGCCGCCAGCCGAGTCAGCGAGTCGTTCGTTGGCGTCTTCAAGTTGTTTGCGAACTGTGTCACCACCGAAGCCGTAATGGGAAATCGCCCGGTCGACAAAGTCATCCCAGATCGCGAGCGTAAGTGTGGGGTCGACATCGAAAGCGGATTTCCCATCCTTTTGGATTTCCACAACGCAAAGCTTTTTTTCCCCTGAGGGGTCGTCAAGCATTTGCTGGAACAGCGGAGCAAGCGGCCCCTTCGCAGCCCCGAGGAAATAGGAGGCTTGGAAGTTTCCGCTTTTCAGTTTGTCGGTCCCTTCGAAAAAGAAGTGAAAGCCGATGCTGATGCGGAGGGCTGCGAGGGAAAGGGCGATGACCAGTAGCTGAAAACGATTCATCGGCAAATTACTTCTGGCTTCAAGGGGAGCGTGTCTAAGGGGTAACGCCGCAAACCGCTAAAGGAATGCGGTACACACTGCTGCCAATATTTTAGCAGCCAGAAGGAGTAAGGGCAGCGCGTGATTGGCAAACGCCTGTTAGAAAAAACCGTTCAGCGACCGCCTTCTTTTTTGTGGAGCGGGTCGATTTCGCGAGCTCGGGTTCGAAGCGCGCTCGCGGATTCTGGTTAACGAGTTTGTGTCGCCAGCTTACTTCGGACCGCTTTTTCCAGCTTCGTCTTTTTCAACGCTGGCTTGTCCTTTTTGCTTTTGCGCATCGGCAATCTTCCGTTTGAGCTTCAAGCTTTCCTGCTCCGCTTCATTCTCTCGTCCGCTGGCTTTGAGAGCGGTGATGTAGGCCTCTCGGGCCGCAACGAAATTCTCATTCGCGGTCAGGATCTTTTCGAGCAGAGGGAGTGCTTGTGTGTTGTCTTGCTTGAGCAATAAAAGCGCCTCGGCATTAGCAAGTTCGAGCATCGGCTGATTTGGGTAGTGCTTGTCGCAGATCGCCAGGAACTGAAAGTACTCGTCCGTGTTGAGTGACTTTGCCTTGAGCAGTAGGCGAGCGAACATACCGCAGAGCCACTCGGCTCGATCTGTCTGGGTATCCGCAATCTCCCAGTGGTTCACGGCGGCGGCACCTTGGTTCCGCTGGGCATCCCGAAGTCCCAAGACGACGTGGGCAATTGCGGGGGTTTTTCCGGTTCCCAGAGCGAGTCTGAGGAAGTCGTCCTCCGAGGGGTTTTGCTCGTTCAGGTCGACGTACTCCAACATTGCCAAGTAGAGGTTCTCGTTGGTCGGGTCAACAGAAATGGCCGTCGCGAGGTAGCCGAATTTCTCGAGATAGCGAGCTTCTTGGTCAACATCCTTCATCTGTATCGCTTGACGCATGAGCAGCGCCGCTCTGAGTTGCAGAAGCCCCTTCCGAGTCTCAGGATTCTTGGCCATCGCCAGCCCGCTTTGGATGTACTCGTCAGCAATCCGGTAGTTCTC
>JBJTQD010000589.1:0-3029 GCA_046075445.1 Planctomycetota bacterium | reverse complement strand
AGGGCAAACAACAACGCAATCAGTGTAACGGCAGCCGTCACACGCCTTGGTCACAACGTGAGTCATGAAAAAACTCCGGACAATAAATTCAATGGAACAAAGAAAATGACTGGGCAATCATCGGCAAAGCGTGCAGCGTTTCTGCGGCATTCGCTTGCTAATCAGGCCCTCAATTTCCCTAGGGAACTTAGGCGAATACTAGGTCGCAGACTACCCACTGTCAAGTTGGGCCAAAGCGATGGTAGGGAAGGTGCCAATCAGTCGGGCGGGACCGAGGCCGACGGTATCAATAACGGGGAGCGGACCAGTCGCGAGCTTGCCGCTGGACGGGTGCTTGGGCTTGCTCTGGAACGGTCGCAGAGGGAGCCTCGGCCGAGAGGTCGATCTTCCTTACATCGGGGGGATTCGGCATCTGCCAAAGCAACTGCGGGTCGCCGAACAAAGAGTTAATCAGGTATTTCCCAGAATCAACCGTCAGCTTGTTCGTCTTCCCGTCCGGGCCGGCAATGTAGATTTCCACCCGCTGCGGCAAGCTGACTTGATGCTCGGGGTAATACTGATGCTGGACGGAGTTCAGATAGGCGAGCAGTTTTCCTTCGCGGTCGTAAAACGATTGCTGGTTGACCGTCGCTTTCGCCGGGTCGACCACAGCAACGCGAACTGCTGGACGCGAGGCAGAGGTGGAGAAACTCCGAATCTCAACCCGACCGTCTGGTCGCGGAAACGGTCCCGTGTGCTGGTCGTCGGGATGAAAGTCAATCAGCCCCAGTGCATCGACCAGCCACAACGGTTGTAGCTGCAGGTGCTCGCGCAGTACGCTCTGCTGGTATCCACTGTGACTGGCATAGAACAAAGTCGGAGGGTCGCCAGGCAAGGCCGCCTTCTTCCAAACCCAGAAAATCTCTTGGTTGCTACCGAGATCGAAACCAAGATCAGAAATTCCGAGAACACCAGCCTGCAGTCGCAGCCGATCAGGTCGTTCGATTTGTAGATCGCCTCGTAAGGTTGGCGATCCCGGGGCCGTCACGCGGACATCTGTTTTGATTTGATTCACGCGTTCGGATTGACCGCGAACCGCAGCTAATAGTTGATCAAGCGAAGCCGACTTGTCCAAGACGACAGGGACTTTCAGCGGCTCGTTTCGGAACCTCGTAAAGATCTGACAGCCACCCAAACAAAGGCTGCAGCAAGCCGTCATCAAGAGCAGCGACAGTCGCAGCAGTCGACTGAAGGAATACCGTTCTCTCGGAAGAAGCGTCGGTAAGCTGTAACTCATTCGGCTTCTCCTGTCTCGGTTTCGCTTGAACGCTGGTCGGTAAACAGTTTCTCAGCGAGCTCGGCTTGAATTTCTGCCGTCCGCTGCGGCGTCAGCGAGACTTCAGCAACTTCGAGGTCGTGGTTCTGTTTGGCATCGTGCAGGCGAAGGAAATTCCGCTCATCGCGTCGTATCGTTTCCTTCCACTGCAAGATTCGCTTCCGCACCAGCAGCAGCGCCATGATGTAGGCGATGTCCTCTTGTCCGGGAGTCGTCTGTGCGTGCTGAAACACAGCCAGCAGAACTTCGTTGGGAGCCCAGTAGACGCGGCCCTTCTCCAGTTCCGGGACTCGGCAGCGCCACCAGCCAATACAATTTTCGGGCGGACCTTGCCAAGCCGCCACGCTTATGTCGCCCCGAGCAAACGTGCCGTCCTCTTGTTCGACCAGCACCGAATAGAATTCGCTGCCGCGCTCGATCGGCTGGCCCGTGACACTGCACTGGCGCGAGGAGCGGCGAAAGTCGAATTCAACCATGGCGGACATGCGGTGGCTGGGGTCGGCTCAAGGGGGCGGAAGCAGAGGCCTGGAAATTTGGTCGCGGGATAGTAGCGAAGGCGAGTAAACCGGGCAAGCCAAAGCGACAGGCCAAACGCAAGTCCACGAGAAGTCATCTGGCTGATTGCCCTAGCCAGTAGCCAATCCGTAACCAAAACGGCCCGGTCGCCAGTCAATTGTTGGTAAACTCTGCCGTTTCGGCCGATTGCGAGAGTAGTGTCTGGGTCGACTTGGCCTCTTTTGAGAGGGATAACCTGACCCGCACACGCGTTCGGATAATAATAAGAAGTCAGATTCCGCCCGCAGCTTCAAAGCCTGCTAGCATCCGTTTGGGCAAGACATTCCTCTTTCCGTCGAGAATCCTTCCTTGATCGTTGAATCCCAGATTTGGCTTCGAGACACTCGCCAACTCGCCGCGCAATACGCCGGCCTGAGTGACGAGCAGCTCCGCGCGACCAGTCGGGAGTTAGCTTTTGAGCTGCGCGAGCACCAAGATGTGCGCAAGGTTTTGCCTCGCGGGTTTGCGCTCGTCCAGAATGCGGCTCAGCGGACGATTGGCCTGTCCCATTACGATGTGCAGTTCATTGGCGGACGGGGGATGGCGTTAGGGCAAGTCGTCGAAATGCGGACGGGCGAGGGCAAGACGCTTACCGCCGTGTTGCCGCTTTACCTCCACGCTCTGCTCGGTAAAGGCTCGCTGCTGGCGACGGCCAACGACTATCTGGCTCGCCGCGATGCCGAGTGGATGGGGGCCATTTATCGGTTACTCGGTCTGAACGTCGGGATTATCCAAACGGAAATGCAGCGCGACGAGCGTCGGCGAGCTTATGCGGCTGACATTACCTACGGCACGATGAAGGAATTCGGCTTTGACTTTCTCCGCGATCACTCGATGGGGAAACGCCAGCGCGATGCGGAACTCTGGTTTGGACACCGCTCCAATTCACAGGTCGCAGAAGCTGTCGCTGTTCAACGCGAACCTTACTACCTCCTCGTCGACGAAGCCGACAGCATCTTGATCGATGACGCGCGGACGCCCTTGATTCTCAGTGCCGCACCCGACCCCGAGGCAAAACAGCGGCAACTCGACCTTTATCGCTGGGCCGCAGCAACCGCACCCGAGTGCGTCGAAGACGAACACTACTTGTACGACAAAGAAAAGCGAAAAGTTGAACTCTCGACGGTCGGCACAGCCTACATTCGCGGCTTAGTAAAAC
>JBJTQD010000588.1:0-2672 GCA_046075445.1 Planctomycetota bacterium | reverse complement strand
TTCAGTCGAAACGATTGCTTCGTTATCGTCGAAGTTGGTCGTACCCGTATTTGCAGCGTCATCCTCAAAGGTGAGAGACATTTCGGCGGGCCCAACGTTGTTTGCGGTGACGACCAACTTCCCAGTCGCGTTATCAAAGGTCGCGTTAGCATCGGTCAGCAGGCTGTCGATGTAGGTTGCCAAATCGCCGAGCGTTGTCGTCGCATTAACTGCCAAGCTACCGGAAAAAGAACTGCCATCGGGGTTGGTTCCAGCGATGTCGATAAAGTCGCCGGCTACATAGTCGACGGAATTCTTATCCAAACTGTTCAAAAGCGTGGCTGAGGTAGCGTTGACTCCTCCGACTTTAAACGGCGCGCGGGAACTGAGGATCTCCGCTGCCGGCGGTTTGGCCGCAGATGGAATGTTTCCCGAGAATTTAGCGGTTGCCGTTGCCTGACCGGGAACGACCGCGCCGAGCGGAATCTTGATTGAAGAATCGCCCGGTTCCTGGTAGCCAAGTTTCCCTTCGGCTGGCTCACCAATGGTACCGCTTCTTTGCACCAGCATACCGGTATTGGCGATTGTCAGGTAACCCTTGGCATTGAGCGTGAACTGACCATCGCGGGTGTAGTAGGTGCTGGCGTTGTTGGAGACGGCGAAGAAGCCGCCACCTTCGATCGCAAAATCGAAACCACCACCGGTAATCTGCAACACGCCTTGCTCGAAGTTTCGTTGAATCGATGCGACCCGCACACCGTTACCGATCTGGCTGGGGTTGGTACCAGCCAATCGCTTGTCAGTCGAAGTACCATTACCGCTGGACAAAGTTTGGTAAATCAAGTCCGCGAAAGCGATTCGCTGGGACTTGTAAGCCGTCGTATTGACGTTGGCGAGGTTATTGGCAACAACGTCCAGCTTTCGTTGGTGCGAGAGCAAACCCGAAGCGCTGGAAAAGAGTGAACGTGACATATCTGATTACTCCTGTGGTTTGTGACTTGAGGCTGGGCCAGGGGGGGCTCATCCACTACGCAAGAATCGACTTGATCAAATTGATGTCAATCAGTTTGTTTCCAACGACCGCCGTTAGCTTGCCATCGGTCATCGTGATTTCGCTGACGCGACCTGTCTCGGTCGTGTTATTCTCTGGATTCATGTACTCGACTGATTTGCCAATCAAGCTGACACCCTGCGCGATTTCCTGCATCTTCAGCATCTGCGAGAAACTCGCTTTCATCTCCTGAATACTCTCAACCATGCTCATTTGGCTAAGCTGTCCGATGAATGCCTCCTGATCGGTCGGGGCCATCGGATCCTGGAATTTAAGTTGCGTCGTGAGCAACGTGAGAAAATCCATCTTGCTCAAGGCATCGCTGGTTGCGGAGGCTGAAACTGGCATATCGAGTTCGTCCTTGAAGTTCAGATAAGCGTCGATGGGTTGGTTTTATACGAGGAAGTTAACTTGTTGTGTCGAGGCAGTTTGGATGCTGGCGTTTGACGAAGAGTGTGGCTTGTTGGCCGCTGGATAGGCCGTTTGGCTTTCCTCTCGTCGCTCCCGGTAGTACTCGCTTTGTGCTTGGCTGTCTGAGTGCTGCTGGTTTGAGCTATCGAGGTTCCAGCGACTCCCGGAATCCGAGTCGGAGACAATTTGGATTTCCTTCAGCTCAAGTCCATGCTGATTGAGCGCCTCAAGCAGTTCGGCTTGCTGGAGGCTGAGGGCCTCCTCAGTTGATGACTCGTGAGCGATGATTCGAGCGGTGTAATCCTCTCCCTGCTTGCTGACCATGATTTCGAGTTTGCCCAGGTCAGGCGGCTGAATTTCCACTGAGATCCAACCGGAATTGGGTTCGGCAACCTCAACAATCTGCTGGGCGACACTGTCGAGCGGGAAGTTTTCGGCGACCCGATCAAGAGATTGTTCGAAGTCGGAGCGAGCCGCATTCAGGTCGAGTTGCGGGAGTGTTTCAGGATTAGTGGATTCCGGCGCAGCCCCCTTGGAGTCTCGACTGGAGATTTGGCTGGCAAATTCTTCGCGTGGTTCACCGCGGCCTGTGGTTCCATCTTGCCGCGACTGCATTGCTCCACTGACTGCGGTGACGATTGGGCTATCGACGTTTTTACCGAAGCCACCACCAGCGATGCTTGAGAGAGCGGAATTGTCTGAATCGCTATCGTTCGACTTTGAACTTCGGCTCCTCGGTCCGCGAGTGGGGAGAGACTCTTTCTTGTCTGAGCTCTGTACTCCTGCTGGAGCCGCTTGATTCGACTGAGCTTGCTGTGCAGTGTCGAACTGCTTGGGCTCTACCTGATTCAACTGACCCGCGCTTTCCCCTGAGAGAAACTTGGAGCGATTGAGTTCGCCTACGTTGTTCGATTCAGCCTTTATTCCTGGCTTGTCGTTCAGGCCGGCTTGAGAGTTGCCTTCGAGCTTTTCTCCAGCCACTGAATTCCGCGAGAGTGTGGCCTTGGAGATTTCGGTCAATTCTGCTTCGATCGCAGTTGATGATTGCTCGGAATTCAAAGCGTCAATACCTACTCTGCTTGCCGACGTCTCAGAAAGCGAATTGGAAGATTGGCTATCCATTCCAAACGGATAACCAAGGCCTCCGCTACCAGAAACGAACAGCGAGTTGGCGTCAGGGTTAGATGCAACTGCGGCTCTCGACTTGCCTCCGCTCGATTCCAAAGCTTCG
>JBJTQD010000587.1:0-14000 GCA_046075445.1 Planctomycetota bacterium | reverse complement strand
GCCGAGTTTGCTGATCGCGGCATGCACACGGCTCTTGACGGTCCCCACTGGGACCCCGAGCACATCGGCGGCTTCGCGATACTTCATTCCCTGGTAGTAGACCAACTGGATGACTGCGTACAAAGACTCAGGCAATTGCTCGAGGGTGAACCGAACGAGGTTCTTCCGCTCTTCATCCAAGGTTACGTCCAAGGGATTGGACTCGGTCGTTTCCAATAAATTCGCCAGTTGACCAGCTTCGTCGGTTTCCTGCTCTTGCGGGGCATCCAAGCTGTACATCTTGTGCCGCTTGTTGCGCCGTCGAGCATCAATCGCCTGGTTGGTAGCAATGGTGTACAACCACGGACGGAATTTACGATCGGACTGGAAGTTCTCGCACTTCAGGTGGACTTGGAGAAAAGTCGCCTGAAAGACGTCCTCAGCCATCTCGGCACTGCCCAAGTAACGACGAAGGTAGTGATACAACTCGCGTTCGTACCGGTAGACCAACAAGGCGAACGCTTCGCGATCGCCCGTCTGGCGGTACGTCTGCAGTAGTTGCTCGTCCGTCACGGGATTTTCTGTTGCCTGAAGTTGCCGAGCCGAATTGAAGTCCAGGTCGTAAATCGTGGCTTGCATTATCCTTTACGCATCATTCTATGCAGGGTTCGGGAAAGGGTCGAAAGAAACCCCTTTTTTCAGAAACCCAGGTTGAACGCGCGACTCCTTGAACTAAAAAAAGCCCAAATTGCTCAGTAATCTTTTTCGGAACCCCCCGGCCACCTTTGGTCCGTTTGACAGCGATTTCCGGGAGACTTAAACTCGCGACCGCTCTAATTCGCAAAGTCCATGCCAAAGCGGACGTCAGATGCAGAAAAATTCCTACAAGTGGGCAGCTAGCGGCGACATCAACGCGTTTTTTGGGCTGACGCTCGACAATTTGGCCGGGCTCATCCTCGCCGTCGGGATGCTCGCCGGGATCTTTGGCTTCCCTGTAAATTTTTCAATCCGTTACATGGTCCCGGGCACGGCGATCGGAGTGTTCGTCGGCGACCTGCTCTATTTCGCCCTCGCCTTTTGGGTCGCTGGCCGCACCGGCCGCAGCAACCTGACGGCAATGCCGCTGGGGCTGGATACGCCCAGCCTGATCGGAATGGTCCTGTTCGTGCTCGGGCCAGCGTTCCTCGATGGCAAACAGCGGGGGCTGGATGAACTGGAGGCAGCTCGGCAAGCTTGGCACATTGGGATCTGCTGTCTGATTCTGACTGGCCTGATCAAGTTCGTGCTCGCCTTCAGCAGCAACTGGTTGCGCCGCGTCGTCCCGCGAGCTGGTCTGCTCGGATCGCTGGCCGCCATCGCCCTCGTCCTGATCGCCTTCTATCAAGTCCCAAAGATTTTCTCCCAGCCGATGGTTGGGATCCCCGCGCTAGTCGTAATTCTGGTGACGCTGATCGGCAAAGCTCGCTTGCCGTTTGGCATTCCCGGGGCGATCGCTTCCGTGGCGATCGGCTGTTTATTCTACTACCTCGGCGTGGTCGTTAACCAAACGATCTTCTTCGGTGGCTCAGAAGCAGTCGCAGCGGCGGAAGCGGCCACCTCCAACTGGTTTCCGACTGAATGGCTGGAGGTTTTCAGGCTGGAGTGGTGGAAGGCCTGGCCTGCTTCTTTGAACTACTTGGGCTATGTAATCCCGTTTGCGATCACAACGGTGATTGGTGGGATCGACTGCACGGAAAGCGCTGCAGCGGCTGGGGATGAGTACCACACGGGGACGATTATCGGAATCGAGTCGGTCGCCACGTTGATTGCCGCTCTTTGTGGCGGCGTGATTCAAACGACGCCCTACATTGGGCATCCAGCTTACAAAGCAATGGGAGCCCGGGCGGCTTACACACTGGCTACAGCAATCTTCATCGGTGCCGCTGGAATCGTGGGCTACTTTCAAACCCTGCACGACTGGATCCCTGAAGTGGCGGTCGTCCCGATCTTGCTTTTTATCGGCTTGGAAATCACCGCCCAGAGTTTCGTCGCGACTCCGCGGCGCCATTACGCGGCGCTGGCGATCGCCTGCCTGCCGGCGCTTGCCAAACTGCTGATGATTACCTTGGCGGACTATCTCTCACCGATTGAAATGCTGACCAACCCCAAAGTCGGGGCGCTGCGCATTTTGGCAGGCGGATTCATTGTGACCAGTCTGATGTGGTCGGCCGCGTTGGCTCTGATCATTGATAGACGTTACTGGCAGGCCGGCCTGTTTTTCTTGCTGCTGTTCGCCTTTACCCTGTGCGGGTTTGTCCACTCTCCTTGGGACGGCGACAAACTTTACGATCCGCGGATGCTGATGACCGAGGTAATGCATGAGCACCGGATGCAAGTGATGCAGATTGCCGGCGGTTATTTCGTTGCCGCGTTTCTGGTCGGGCTGATGGAATTCACCAAACGTTCTCGGCGAGACACGATTGACACTGACGAGCAGTATGAGGCCCTGCAATGAGCATTGACCGCGTGCTGGAAGTCGAAGTAATGGACACGCCGCAGGAGGCGCTCGACTACAACCGAATGGACCATTCGCAGGTCAACCGGTTGTTTGCCAGCGACCTCCGAGTTGCGGGTTTTATCGGCGGTGATGTGCTCGATGTGGGGACCGGCACAGCTCTGATTCCCGTCGAGATCTGCCGCCAAGCCAAAGAGCAGCCGCTCTCACAGCGAATGCGAATCATGGCGATCGATTTGGCAGTCGAGATGCTCAACCTGGCGCGGTACAACATCGAAATCGCGGGGGTGCGAGAAACGGTGCAGTTGTCCCAAGTCGATGCCAAACAGATGCCGTTCTCCAGCGAGATGTTTGATGCAGTCATCTCCAACAGCATCGTCCATCATATTCCCGAGCCCGCCCGCGTGATTGCCGAGTGCACTCGTGTGCTGAGACCTGCCGGATTGATGTTCATTCGCGACTTGATGCGACCGGAGACCGAAGAGCAAGTTCGGCAATTCGTGCAGCTCTACACGGGCAACGAGAACGCTCACTCCCAGCAGATGTTCGGCGACTCCCTCCGGGCGGCACTGACTCTCGATGAGATTCGACAGATGGTAGCCGCAGTCGGATCGCCCGCCGAATCGGTTCAAGCAACCTCCGACCGGCACTGGACTTGGTCGTGGCGAAAGCCGGCTTGATTGAGAGCTTCGCAGACCTAGGAACTTGAGCGGCCGCCAATCATTGCCCCCACTTCCCCCTAGCCGGGAAACCTCATGAAACAGGTCATCGCGATCGTCAAACCGTTCCTCGCGGAGAAGGTCGTCCGCGCGCTGGGCGACTTGCCGCTGGAGGAAATGGTCATCCGCGAGGTAAAGGGTTACGGCCGGCAGAAGAGTTATCTGGAGCGTTACAAGGAAAACGAGTTCTCGCTGGTATTTGTTGCCAAGGTTGAGATCAGTTTGATTGTCGCGGACGAACATGTTGAAGAATCGATTCGGCGAATCAATGACAGCTCGCGAACCGAGAGAATGGGGGATGGGAAAATTCTGGTCCTCCCCGTGCTGAGGGAGATTGAAGTCCCGGGCGATTGAAAGACGAATCAAGGAAACACAGAGACGCAGAGCATGCGGAGAGACCAAGAGAAGAGAGAAGAGTTTTGGAATCGGGAGGGGCTCCCCTTTTTGTTTTCCGCCCTGAGCGGCAAGGCGCTAGCCGCCGGTTCTTTCCTCGTCAGCCGGGTCTTCGCGCCAGGGGTAGACCGAAGCCATCCAGCGAGTTGTGGTTCGGTTGAGTGCGTGTTTCAAAATCGACCGCCTTCGCGGCGGCTGCCGGTATCTGGGCAGGTCTCGTAAGGACTCTTCTTTCAACCCCGGTGGGGTGCGCACCGCGGTGGAATGCCCAGTCAATTGTTTGTTTAGGGCGCGGATCCGCCTCTCCCCGTGAATGCGATAATCAGCGGACTTTTCTTAGGCCGCCGGTTTGTGGCTGAATTGACCTGCGTCATTTCGCCCAGCTTAGATAAAATTAGCCGCAGTAGAGTCGCTACATCCAAACTCTCCAGCGCGGACAACTGCAGCGTGCAAGTCGCTGGTTGAATCGCGCCGATCATTTTGGGATAGTGGCTTTTGTCCTCGCAGCACTTTCGAAACTCGCAGCCCAAGGTCTGGCTTAGGCCCGATGCCTGTTCCCGATCGACTGACGAAACGTTTCGCTCCTCAAGGTAGCCTCGACATGTCCAACTCGCTTCTGACCGCGAATCGCTTGGCATTTGCAGTTCGCCCCGCATTGCTCCTCTTCGGGCTGCTGGTCGCCGTATCTGCTCAAGCCCAAGACCCAGCCGCAGCCCCAGCTTCACTGGCCGGTGGTGACCCGGTTGATTTTGTGAAACAGATCAAGCCGATTTTCGAACAGTATTGTTTGAAATGCCATGGTCCAGAAAAAGAAGAGGACTTTCGCATCGATAATCGCGAAGCCGCGATGGACTACATCATCCCTGGCAAAGCGAAAGAAAGTCAGATGTACACAGTGCTGTTCTCAGAGGACCCTGAAGAGCTGATGCCTCCGCCGGATGAGAAGAATCCGCTGAAGCCAGAGCAGATTAAACTGATCGAAAAGTGGATCGATGAGGGCGCGAAGTGGCCGGACGGTGTGGAATTCAAAATGCCGGCTGAAAAGCAGGAAGGCGGCAACCAGCCTGAAGCGTCGGGAGGAACCGGACAGCAGCCAGCGGCGAACCAGCCTCAAGCAGGAGCTCAACCGATCCTCGACGGGCCAGTCCAAGAGGTCCCCGGCAAGCAACCGGCAGTTGGACAGACATCCGATGAATCCACCAAAGCCGCAGCTGGAAAGGACGACCAAGCAGGTGGCGACAAGCCAAAGGCTCCCGGTGATGGGCAGACTGACGCAAAGCCAGCCAAGAAGCCGTACAGCGTCTACAACGCAATCGGTTCGCTGCATCCTGCTGTGCTCCACCTCCCGATTGGCTTGCTGTTTGCAGCTGGGCTCTTTGGCCTGATCGGCATTCGCGGGAATTTTGTGATGAGCGATTGCGCGTACTACTGCCTCTGGCTCGGGACCTTCGGGGCAGTGCTCTCCTGTGTGACAGGATGGTGGTTCAGCCCTATGGAGGGGCGCGGTACGGTGGCTGCCGTTCAAGATCTCTGGAATCAGCAGCAACCGATCTTCTGGCATCGCACTTCAGCCCTGATCATGACCTTCCTTGCAGTCTGTCTCTGCTTCTACGCTCGATCGGCTCGGCTGCGCGATCCAGACGATGGTTTTCTCTGGAAGCTCGCGGCCTTGCTGTTAGCAGCGGGGATTGGCTTCGTCGGCCACAACGGCGGTGAGCTGACCCATGGCAAGAGCCTGTACCAAGACCTCTACGGCTTGATTGAAGACAAGACCGGTTGGGACTTGGATGGGAAGTGAGCAGGGGGAGTGAGAAGTGGGAATGCGGAATGCTTTGCTGAGCATGGGGCTCAGAGCAACAGCATTCGCCGCGGTGCTCTCAATGGTTAAGCTCGCGGGTCTCCCACAGTGCTCGGCGCGGGTCTCCCACAGTGCTCGGCGCGGGTCTCCCGACCCCGCCGACTTTCCCGCTGCGCTCGGCGCGGGTCTCCCGACCCCGCCGACTGAGTGACCATCGGTCTCCCGGGACCCTGTATCAGATCAAAAAAGTAATCCACGAGCCCGTTGTTCACGGGATGTAGAGAGTTGGCCACTTTTGGGGCTACGTTACCGCGTACCGCCCGGTGGGTGCGCAGCCACGGGCGTACCATTTTTTGTTGAGCGCTCGAATTGCGGTTGCGACCCAACCTACTTCGTCTTGCCCGTTTCCTCTTTGACACGATCGTAATAGGCGAGCAGCAGGCTGCTTCCTTCGGGCGACTCGAATTTCTCAGGACGTTTATCGTCGCCATCCAGTTGATAGCAAATCACCATTTGCTCTTTTTCAAATTTGATGATGCAGGGAATCTTTGTTCCTTGATTTGGCCCGGCGGTTCCCGCAATCGTCAGTTGATAGGGAACCATCGTCGTGTCGATAACCAGCTTGCCTTTGTCTTCCGCGCCAGGCATCTGCAACTCGTAGTCGGTGTCTTTGATTTTCAGGACCGTCTTGGCATCCAGCGGAAACGGTTTGCCTCCAAAGATAGCCTTGGCGACAGTCCAGCTTCCCTGCATCTTCTGGGTGAGCGAGTCGTCGGTCTCGCGCGGAGCAACTTTGTTGGCTGCTTCAATCGGAGCGAACGTTTGGGCAGACAGGGTAGCGGCGAAACAGCTGGCGAAGATCGCGGTGAAAACCAAAAAGAGGGTCCGCATGGGATTCCGTCCTAAAATGCTGGGGAGGATGTCTTAGCCGGAATGGATTTTCCGAAAACAAAACAACGGCCGCAAGACCAATCGGAGCACGGGCAAAATCCGGGCCGAAATGAGGACCTTTTAACGATTCGATAAACCCAAGCATCGCCTTCCGATCGTAGAGCAGTTGTCCCAGTTGCTCAAAAGCGCAAGACATCTTGGCACTCAAGGTTTCGGCAGCTCAAAAGTTTGCCGCAAATTCCGCCTGAGGGGCAGGGGAGACCAGAGGTCCTTCAGCCGGCGGGGTCGGGAGACCCGCGCCGAGCGCTGCAGTCGGCGGGGTCGGGAGACCTGCGTTGAGCGCTGTCGGCGGCGGGAGAACTGCGAAGAGTGCGGCCTTCATTCCGCATTCCGCATTCTTACAGCGGCTCATACTTCACGGGACTGTCGGGAAGCGAATCGAGGAAGGTCCGGCCGTACTGCTTGGTCACGATCCGCGGGTCGAGGACGACGACAATCCCCTGATCGCTCGCGGTGCGAATCAATCGGCCGAAGCCTTGCTTGAATTTGATCACCGCCTCGGGCAACTGGTAATCGCGAAACGGATTGCCGCCCGCATCGCGAATCGCTTCCAAACGGGCTTCCAGCAACGGATGATCGGGGACGCTGAACGGGAGTTTGGTGATGATCACGTTTTGCAGCGCATCGCCCGGCACATCGACTCCCTGCCAGAAGCTGTCCGTTCCAAACAGCACGGCGCGCGGAGTTTGCTTGAATTTCTCCAGCAGCACGCCGCGCGGCGTCCCTTCGCCTTGGCTGAAAATCGGCATCTGATGCTGGACCAGCCAACTCTTCAGGTCGCGTACGCTGCGGTTGAGCATGTCGAAACTGGTGAACAGAATGAATGCATGTCCCTCGGTTCGCAGCAGGTATTTTTGAATCGCCTCGAGGCTTTGGCGATAATGTAAATCCTTGTTGACCGTCGGGTCAGCCAGATTGTTGACGACGATGACTTGGCACTGTTCGGCGTAGTTGAATGGGCTGCCGAGTTGCAGGGTCTTGGCGCCGGAAAGCCCCAGTCGTCCGCAGAAGAAATCGAAGGAGCGTTGCTTCCCAGCAGCAATCGTGGCGCTGGTGAGGATGCAGGTGTCGACTTCATTAAACAGGTGCTCGCGGAGATGCGGGCCGACGTCGATTGGAGCGCAAACGAGCGAGTAGTTGGTCCCGCGCCGCCCTGTCGTGCTGTCGATCCAGTAGACGCTGTCCGGTTCGCTTTGCAACCGCCAAGTTTCCAATGCGGTCGAGATGCCCTTCAATCGGTCAGCAGCAGACGTGAAATTTTGCTTCTCTGAAGCGTCTTCGGCTTCCTGTGCCAGGAGCTTAATCTTGCGGACCAGTTGGTCGAGAATTGGCGAGAGCTCATTCGGGACGATCTCAGCTTTTAGGACGCGCTGTGCCTTGCTGCGCGAACCGCCCTCGCCACTGGTTCGCTTGAGCCAGTTGGCGATCCGCTCGAAGAATTCATCATTAGCGACGTGGGCCTGAGTCACCAGCCGAATCGGCTGGGCGTGTTTGTGCTCGACGAGCAACCCTTTCTGCGTGCGGTCGTTGTATAGTCGATTCAGCGTGTATTGGACTTGGCCGTAGGTCACACCAAGTCCGAGATGGTCGCTGGCCACGGCCTCAAGCGTGTGGGCTTCGTCAAAGATCACGCAGTCGTAATCGGGGAGGATGCTGACATCCAAGCGGCGCAGGGCCAGGTCGCTGAAGAAGAGAGCGTGGTTGACGATGATAATGTCGGCGTTGAGCAGTCGTCGGCGAGCTTGGAAGTAGAAGCACTTGTCGTAGGTTGGGCATTTGTTGCCGAGACAATTGCCGCTGTCGCTTTGGACTTCATCCCAGACGCTCGCGAGGGGGCGGAAGGGGAGCGACGACTTGCTGCCATCGCCAGTCTGCCCGCTCCAGCGGCGGATCTCTTCCAACTGGTTGGTTTCCTCCAGCTGCGAGAACAGCGAGGCTGACTTCTGCAGCGCGTGCTGCATTCGGCGGAGGCTGATGTAATTGCCGCGGCCCTTGCCGAGGACGGCGCTGAACTCCAGTGGAATCACGCTGTTCAGGAGCGGGATATCTTTGTTGAGAAGCTGCTCCTGCAGGGAGATCGTATGCGTCGAGATGATGATTCGCCGCTTCTTGTCTTGGTCGCCGTCGCCGCGATTTTGCAGGGAAAGAATGGCGGGGACCAAATAGCCAAAGCTCTTGCCAACGCCGGTACCCGCTTCGACGACAAGGTGCCGCTTCTCGGCAATCGCCTCGGCCACTGCCTCAGCCATGGCAAGTTGCTCTTTCCGGTCCTCGTAATGCTCCAGCCGCCGGCTAATCGATTGACCGGGAGCCAGCACGTCGCGAATATTCAGCATGGCGGGCTCAAAGGAGGCGAAACTGGATGGGAAACGGCTGTGAAGGTTGATGCACCGCGGTTGGAGGCAGCGTCTCAACCCCCTTTTTACGAAAAAAGTCCCAGCCGGGACAGGCAGCGGAAATTTGGCAAGATTTTGCCAAGAGTTTGAGTCTTCACGCGAATCACGTATGATCGGTTTAGTAAACAAATCGGCTGAAAACTAGCCCGAAGGCCGAAAAGCAGGAGTTCTCAGATGAACGCGGGAGTGATTCCCTTAGTTGCCGTTGTGATCGCGCTGGGGGGCTCCCTGCTCTGGGGGTTGGTCGCGACGATCACGCACATGATTATCTCGCTCAGCCGCCAGCGGGCCGATGCCAATCTCAAGCTGGAGATGATTCGCCGAGGATATTCGGCCAGTGAGATTGAGCGGATTTGTGGAGCTCAAGTTTCGGCGGATGCGAAACTCCCACCCACCGATTGGACGCCTGTCACCCCGCCTCCCAAACCGGCTAAGGTTTAGGGAAGTGGGAATGCGGAGCGACCGCGGCGTGCGGTGCGAGGCGCTCGACCTCTTCGTTTAGCCCGTAGCCGACAGGCCAGGCGAAGTGAATTCACGGCTCGCTTTAAGAGGCGAAGAGGGTAAACACCGAGAGCGCAGAGGACGCTGAAAGATAGAAACGAGTAAGGGCCGCTTAGTTGCGTTTGCATGGCTCAGAATTTAAACCCACTCTTCGCGCCTGGGCCTTAACCTGTGGAGACTGGGATCTGAGGCTACTGTCCGCACGAACCAAGAGTGCGAAATCGCGCGCTTTGCCAGCACTTGTTATCGATGAGACGAGCGGCAAAGCGATTTCTTCTCAGGTTGCGAAAATGGGACTTCGATCTGTCTCAATTCGTGACGCGAGCAAAGCGCGCACAAAGAAGGCGAGGCGAAAAGTACTGGCCTTCAAGATGATCGTAGCTAGGACTCACAAGAAGCTGTGAGGAAATTTTGCCGTAAAAAGCCGCTTGTTCAACGGCGATTCCCCGCGTGATTCAATCGCCAGCAAAAATTTTTCTTCTCGTCGGCACGATTGGCACATTGGTTGCGATGTACTTCTTTCGGAACGGGCGAGACATCTACACTCCCTCCCTCATCTCCCTCCCTTGCCTCTCGTCTCGTCCGTTCCATTTTCGAACACTGATATAGACTGTCGTCCGGCCCACTTGCGGCTGTTCGACAAGGCCGGCTCCTGCCCCTTCAGGACGCCGGCTTTTTTTTGTTTTTGGGGAAGAGAAAACAGGGGGGAAACACAGGGGCCACAGAGAGCGCGGAGGGAAGAAAGAGGGAGATTAGGGAAGAAAAGCGAGAGGGAGATTTGGGGAGAAAGTGGAAGGAACAAAAAAGCAGTCGAATCGTTTAGCCTAGTGGCCGACAGCTCTGTCGGCGATGGTTCAAACGATTCCTTCCAAATCCAGATTTCTCTTTTCCGACCTCTGCGCCCCCTGTGTCCCTGTGTTTCCCTTCTTCGCTCCTAAAGCCGAACCGCCAACTCACTCCGGCTTCTTCCCAACCAGCGGCTGGATATTTTCCCGGATCCAGATATTCCGGAATCGCATTGGGTTGCCGTGGTCTTGGATGTGCAGCGGCAGTTTCTCGGCGTGCGGCTCGTAATGGGGCGGTTGATCCCAGAACGTCCCGCCGGGCAATTCAAAATGATTGTGCACCAAGACTCCGTTATGCAGCACCGTCGCATAGGCTGGCTTGATGACCTTGCCTTCGCCATCGAACTTTGGCGCCTCGAAAATGATGTCGTAGGTTTGCCACTCGCCCGGTCCGCGGCAGGCGTTGACGGTCGGCGGCTGTTGCTTATAAAGCGCAGCGCACTGGCCGTCAAAGTAAGTCTTGTTGTTAAACGAATCGAGAATCTGGACTTCGTATTTGCCCATCAAGTAGACGCCGCTGTTGCCTCGGCCTTGGCTCTCGCCAACGACTTCGGAGGGAGTGGCAAACTCGATGTGCAGTTGGCAATCGCCGAAAGCCTGCTTGCTGGTGATGCCGCCATTTCGCACCTGGGCGTATCCGTTTTCGATCAACCACTTATCGCCGTTGTTGAACGCCGAAAGGTCTTTGCCGTCAAACAGCACGATTGCATCCGAAGGCGGGGTTGCCGCGTCGCCCGGGGTGATTACGGGTGGTTCGGGCCAGACGATTCCGCTTTTATATTCGTCCATCCGCGGGGCATGCGAACCGACCAGCATCGTCGTGACCGCACCAAGCAAGGCCGGAAGAACCCAGGATTTTCCAAAACAGCACATCGATCAGACTCCTCGGGAAGAGTTTCAGGTTGAATGAATGAGACTTGATTCTAAAGGAAAGCAAACACCAGCTTCTGTCGGAAGCGAGCCACGAGACGCGGTTGACGAATCCAGTGTTCTGCGGTTGTGTTCGGGACCAGGCCGATTTTCAGACGCTTGAGCAGTCGGGGACAACAGCTCTACAATCGGGGCGGCTCTCAATCGCGTTGTTTCTTGTCTTGCTTTTCGTCGGGAGCAAGATCGTCACCGATCAGCTCCTTGAGCTTGGCGAGCTGCTCTTTTGTGAGCACCGTCTCGACCAGTTCGCGTTGCCGCTTGCGACGCAGTTCGCGAATTTCTTCCTGCAGTTTCTTCTGCAGTTCCTGCTGCTTCTGTTCCAGCTCCTTCTTTTGTTCGTCGGACAGCTTTAGCAGCTTGGCGAACTCCTCGGTCATCAGCGCGCCGCTGCCATTGTTGTTCAGCTTCGTTTGGGCGACGATCTGGTCGAGCCGCTGCTTTTGGAATGGCAGGAGGACTTCATCTATCGCGTCTTTGATCTCATCGCGGAGTTCCAGTTCGAGGTCAGCCATCTCCTTGTTCAGCTTCTCGCGATCTCGCTCGGACAGCTCGGGAGTGATCTCTTTGGCAATTTCATCTCGCTTGACGCGGAACTCTTCTCGAAGCTGCTTGAGCTTGGCTTGCAGCTCTTCCTTTTGCTCTGGCAGCAGTTGCAGATCCGACTCGACGCGAGGCATCTTTAGCAGTTGGTCGGGCGAGGTTGGCATCCAGCCTGGGACCGGAGCGAGAACCAGCGGCGCTCCGTCAGCGCTTTCGAAGCTGAACGTCCCGCCTTGGCTTTCACCGGAAATCTCCAGCGTGATCTGGGCAGAACAAATTGCGGACGAAAGGAATGCAAGACATAGCACCAGAGGCAAGAGTCGGACCATCGCGAGGCTCCTAATGTTGGGAAGTGGCTGAGATCGACGGTTTGCTTTGCCCATAGTCTAATCCGCGGCGCAGCGGTCTGCACATTCCCGTTCGGGGTGCTTGGGAAACGCAGAAAACAGATTGGGAAACACAGAGAACACAGAGATCGCGGAGTGAAAGAGATTAAAGGAGTTGGAAGATGTGGCTTGAGTCAAATTGAGTGACTTGACTAAGCCCTCTCTTCTGCCTTCCTCTGTGCCTTCTCTGCGCAATCTGTGTTCAACCCGGTTTTCCGCAGCTCAAATCCACACTTCGGCGTTTGCGTGGATGACTAGCTGCTCTTCAGTCCGAGCATCCGCTCCAGTGCGACGAGTGACCAGCGCGACGTGTCGGGATCAACTTCGATAACGTTGACCGGAACGCCCGCCACAAGGTTCTCCAGACTCCAGCAAAGATGAGCCAGATCGATCCGGTACATCGTCGCGCACATGCACATCACCGGTGAAAGGAAATGAATCTCCTGTTCTGGGTGTTCTTTCTTCAGCCGGTTGACCAGATGCAGTTCCGTTCCAATCGCCCATTTGGAGCCAGCCGGAGCCGATTTCACCGTGCGAATGATGTAGCCGGTAGAGCCGGAGAGGTCGGCGATGTCGTTGACTTCTTGTGGACATTCCGGATGCACGAGGATTTTGATTCCGGGAATGCGTTGGCGGAAGGCATCGACATGCTCCTTGCGAAACATCTGATGCACGCTGCAGTGTCCTTTCCAGAGGACGACTTTGCTGTTGCGGATCGCGTCAGCTGAATTGCCGCCGTTGCTGTCGGCATACGGATCCCAGACTGGCATTTGATCGTTAGTGATGCCCATCTTTAGCGAGGTGTTTCGTCCGAGATGCTGGTCGGGGAAGAAAAAGACGCGGCTGGTCCGTTCAAACGCCCAGCGAATCACTTGCTCGGCGTTGCTCGACGTGCAGACGATTCCACCATGTTTGCCGCAGAACGCCTTGAGGCTGGCCGCCGAGTTGATGTAGGTCACCGGGGTGATGTCTTTGTTATCAATCACCTGCCCGAGATCGTCCCAGGCGTTTTCGACTTGTTCGATCCCGGCCATGTCAGCCATCGAGCAGCCGGCTGCCATATCGGGCAGGACAACGGTAACTCGTTTGCCGTGTCGGGCAGCCAATTTCTCCGGGCGGTTAGCGACGATATCGGCGGTCTCAGCCATAAAGTGCACGCCGCAGAAGACGATGTAGTCGCAGTCGCGCTCAGCCGCCATCTGGCTGAGCTGCAGGCTATCTCCGCGCAGGTCCGCGTGCTCGATCACTTCATCCTGCTGGTAGTGATGCCCGAGAATCAGCAGCCTCGAACCAAGCTTTTGCTTCGCCTCGCGAATTCGCTGGTTCAGCGTCTCATTGTCGAGGACTCGGTAGTCGTTGAAATTGAAGCGGGCGAGGGAGACAGTCGTGCTCATGGCTTATCAATTGTAGAGCAGTTGTCCTCAACTGCTCGGGGGTTAATGACGTCAATGTGTTGAAGTGATGGTTGGTTTCGGGCTAAATGAATTCGCCAACAAAACGCGCAAACTTCGGACTTTTATGTGATTCTTCGACGTCAGCATGATCATCACCTGCTTCGTCGTCGCCGAGCTCACTAACGTCATACGAAGGCCTGGTACTCATCGTCCTCTTCAACGATGGAGCGCTTGTTCGATGAGAGGTATTTCTATCGGTAGGGCTGCACAAAGGATAAGACATTTGATGATAACGCGGCTTTCTGTTGAAAGAGTATGAAAACTCATTATTACTGAATATTGACTGATGGCAGGAGTGTGATTTGATGGATGATGATGACACTATTGGCAGTCCACGTCGCATTGACCGACGATCGCAACCGACGTTTACCAACCAGCGGCAGCAGGATGATGCCACGCTACAGCGACGATCTGATAAGGAGGCCCGAATCATGATGCGACGTTCTTACGTTGATGATTAACATCAGGCTGGCTATCGACGCACGTAATTCACAGCCATATTGATATGAACAGCTTTTGTTGGCGGAGGAGGCGCTTTTCTTTCCGTCGCCCGTATCTAGTACATTTTATGTATCTAGCGGGTGGGCTTGCGTGGTGGTGAAGCAAGAGATGGG
>JBJTQD010000586.1:0-21179 GCA_046075445.1 Planctomycetota bacterium | reverse complement strand
TTCGTCGTCGGGAGACTCGATTTCCAATTCTGACAAGGTCGCGTACTCCACAGTTGGTGAAGGTTAGTTGATTTCGTTTCCCGGGTGGTGACCAGACAAGCATGGCCCAGCTAAAAATCGCATCTCAAGACGAGCGAGCGGGACCCCAGACCACCTTCTTAATCGTATCGGTTAAAAGCCCGTCCGCCAAATCGTTCATTTGGGCCTGAACAAAACAGGCAGAGCTCCGCGACCAACCACTCGGGGGAACGGCTCAGAAAACAAATGGGCCGAGCAGCCAATAGTCGGAGAGCTGTTCCCACAAATCGCCCCCGAAAGCACTGTATTTTAACGACAAGGTTCCGCTCAGAAAACCGAGCTCAGCCGTACTGCATGCGAACATGATGAAACAGACCGCCAAAGCTGTGCAAACGACTACCCGGCCGGTCCACTCGACAATCGGGTGGAATCGCAAGCGTACGGATGAAAGCGAATCGGTAACGACCCGAAGAATCACGGTGACGAGGATAAACGGCGCCCAGATGCTGATGATGTCCGCGTTATCTGAGATTTCTTTCGGGGACTCTACAAACAAGTCATTGATCACTCGCCAAAGCCCGTGCGCAGCAATTGCCGCGATCAGGAAATTGCAGAACGTAATGATGTTGTTCCAAAGTCCCAGCCAGATGTTTGAGCCGATAATGGCCAAGAACAGCAGAACCAGAGCGACATTGGAACCGAGAGCCAGAGACATGAGAGCCGTACCTGAAGATAGGGGACAAACCTTAAACAAGGCGTTACTTCGTAAAGACCCGTTGGATTTCCTCGAGACTGGTCACGCCTTTAGCGACCAGCAGGATCGCTTCGTCGCGCATGGAAATGTGCCCCGAGTCCTCAGCGACCCGGGTTAAATTATCAACGCGTGGATTCGTTTGCAGTGCCTGTTTCAGTGCCGGATTCACCACCAGCAACTCGAACACGCCGGTCCGGCCAACGTAGCCCAACCCCTGGCAAACGTCACAGGGGGGAATTTCGTTTCCTTCCGGATCTAGTTGGCCCGGTTGATAGGGCAGAGGGCGGTAGAACTTCTGAACCCGTTGCGGCGGCAAACCCAACTTCGCACACAACTGCGGCGAAGGCTCGAAACTTTGCTTGCAGCTTTGACAAAGCTTCCTCAACAGTCGCATTGAGACAACTGCGGAAAGCATCTCCGCCAACTGCTTCGCGTCCGGTTTTAAAGCCAGCAATCGTGGCAACGCTTCGACTGCATGCCGAGAATAAATCCGCGTCAAGGTCATCAGCGGGATCGATTTGGCCAACCGGCAGATTTCATTCAGCAGCGCGCCATCGGCTAACTCGGAAAACGCCAACACATTCGGCTCGCGAAGCAACAGTTCAGGAAGCAAGGATTGTGGGGTTTGGCCTTTGTCTGCGTTATAGGTCAGTGAGTGAAAGTTGATCACTTCTGGCTCAGCACTACCAAGGGGCTCAAGCACATAGTGATCCCGCACAAAACGGTCGCAGCCTCCCTGTACGGCTCGCCAGAAAGTGGAATAACCTTCGTTCGGCAAAGCGGCGACGACAACCAGCCCGCTTTGAGCGTTCAGCAGCGGGACAAGTTGGTCGCGCATCTTGGGACGCATTCCCAAGTCATCGAGCTTCTCCAGCGGCGGCTTTTTCCACTCCACGTAAATCCCAATCCGCTCGCCGGTCGGCACGCCTTGGCTGACGACCTTAAAAGTAAACTTTTTCTCGAAGTAGAGAACCTTGCAGGAGCCCTCCTGTCGCGCCCGCCGTTCGCGGTAGTTCATCCCACAAAGCTGTTTCAGAGTAGCGAGCATGAAGTCGCCGCTTTCCCTGTCCATGGCCGGCATCTTGTGCCAGATTCCATCGATCAGGTAGCGGATGGCAACCGCCTTGGCGGTGAAATCAAAAACGGCCGTGTCGGCGTGCCGGATAATGACATCCGCCGCCATCAGCATGACGGTTGGAAAGCCAGGAGATGGCTCGACCAACTGCAGGTTGTAATCGCGATCTTCCTGCGTCTCGCCGGCCGCTTCAAACTTGATCGGCGGCAACTCGATATTTTGCGGGGTAGTTTTTGACGATTTCGCCATGGGGCAGCTGAACTCCGGGTTAGCCCACTCGTTTTGGAGCGAAGACGCGTTGGACTTCTGCAATTGATGTCACGCCGACCAGCACTAGCCGATAAGCTTGCTGCAGCAGCGACAGTTGACCGCGACTCTGGAGATAGGCCTCGATCTTGTCACTCGTCGGGTTGTTCAAAAGCAGCTCTCGTAGTCCTTTATCCACCCGAATCAAATCGTAGACTGCAATCCGGCCGATATAACCAATCCCCTGACATACTGGGCAGGGTGGAATCTCGATCGGTTGGCCTTTTTCGTCGACCCGTTGTTCGGGAGGCGGAAGCTGGAAGTGGTTGAAAATGGTCTGAGGAGCGCGGGGGTCGCCACCGAGTTTGGTAATTGCCTCGGGGCGTAGGTTCATTGGCTGCTTGCAACGGTCACAGAGTCTCCGGACGAGCCGCTGGCCCGAAACCATGTTCAGCGCCTTCGCGAACAGCGCCTTGTCAGGAGCTTTTGCCAGTGCTTTCAGCAAGGCTTCGACCGAGGATTCCGCTTGGGACCGGATAAAGATCGATTTCTGCTCCTCAATCGCCTCATTCAAAAATTCATTGACAAATTTCGGATGATTGAGCAGTTCCGGAAAAGCGATCGCATCAGGTTGTCTTAGCCACAACGCCCGCACGGCTTCCCCAAGTTTCTCCGGAGAATATCTCTCGGTAATGATGTTTTCGACATCGGTCTCCGTCTCGCCAGAGGGTACCAGCGCGAAAAACTCCCGAATCAGCCGGTCGCAAGCTTGCAGCGCGCCTCGCCAAGTCGAAGTCAAACCGGTTCGAGGAGGAGCCGAGATCAAAACGACTCCGGGCTGCGCCATTGCCTCAACCAAACGGTCCTTCATCTCCGGCCACATGCCGAGTTGCACCAGCGAAAGATCTTTTCCGCCGGTCCGGAGAGCTTTCAGTTGAACCCGCTCACCCGTTTGCACTCCAACGGAACTCAACTCATAACTTGCCTTGAGCGACATATCTAGCCACTTCAGGCTGAACTTGCCTGTCTGCTGGTTTCGCCGGTCGGCAGGATTTAGACCAGCCAAGCACTTCAGGCTGTAGAGCATCGCGTCGCCAGTCGGTCGATCGAGGTGCGGGAGATTGTGCCAAGTCCCATCGACAAACATCTTTCCAGCAACGGCTTGCCGAGTGAAATCAAAAGCGACGAGGTCGGCCCGGCTGGTAATGGCTTTCACCAACAAGTCTTTGAGTGGCACAAATGCTGCGCTTTGTCGCGCGCGGATTAAGTTTGAAGACTGCTCCTCGCTGCTCTCACCCGCCGCAGTGAACTCCATCAACACGCCTTCGTCTTGAGCTAAAACCGGCTCCTCATACAAGGCCTCACCACCAGCGACCTGGAAAGCGAGTTGATCGTCCTCTGCGACCTTACCCTTTCGGATGGTTCGGTAAACGAGCATCGGCACGAAAGAGGCCAAGATGTAAACCGGGAGCGAGGCCCAAAATATGGGTACGGCCAGCACCAGCAGACCAGCCAGTCCGAAGCAAAGCACGTTAATCATGTTCCATGCGTTCACGTCGAGCTGCATCTGCCTGCCCCAGCGGAGCAGGTCCTGATTCATCAGGTCTGAAAGAAAGACCCAAAGCAGATAGAACACGGCAACGATCAGCAGCTTGTACCAGCCAAAAGGCGGACGCTCTTTGGGAGTTGTCGCTTGGGCAGCCGCGTCAGTCGCGGCGCCGGCTACCGCCGGGTCGGCAACCACCGGATCCTGAGACAGCAAGCTCGCCGGCTCAAGGCAACAACCCAGCAGGATCAGACAAATACAGAAAAGCAATCGCGTCAGCATCAAAGGATCCCGGGCTGAGAAACATTGATTCCCTTGAGCCGCATCTTGAGGGCTTCCTTGTTGGGGGCAACCTGGAAGGCCGTTGGGCGGTCAATCAATTCTTTATCCACCAGATCCTTGAGGCTCTTAGTGAAGTCCTGCATTCCCTCCTCTTCGCCAATGCGGATGGCGTCAGCCAGTTTCTCGTCTTTACCTTCGAGAATCAGCTTTCGAATCGTTGGATTGAAGGTCATGATTTCACAGGTTGGAACCCGGCCCACTCCTTCCTTGATCGAAGGCAGCAGTTTCTGCGCGACAATCGCTTTCATATTAAAGGCCATCGCGCTGCGAATCGCCGGGTGCAGGTCCTCGGGGAAAAGGTCGAGAATACGACCAATCGTCGACGGCGCACTGGAGGCGTGGATTGTTCCGAACACTAGGTGACCTGTTTCAGCGGCATGAATCGCTGTCATAAACGTTTCCTCGTCACGCATCTCACCAACGAGGATGATGTCCGGATCTTCGCGAACCGCGTGCTTCATCCCGATGCTGAAGTCTTTCACGTCAATGCCGACTTCGCGCTGGTTTATCAGCGCCTTGTCTTCGGTAAATACAAATTCGATCGGGTCTTCGAGGGTCAGGATGTGAACGGCCTCGCGACGATTGATATAGTCGAGCATCGAGGCGATTGTGGTGCTTTTTCCCGATCCCGTGACACCAGCCAGAAGAATCATCCCCTGGTCAAAGTCGCAGAGGGTGCCCATCACCTCCGGGAGGTAAAGCCCGCGAAAGTCGGGGATCTTGTTGTTCACGCGGCGAGCAACCAACCCGGGCCGGCCAAGTTGCTGGAGCATATTGACTCGGAACCGCCATTCCACGCCGTCGACATCGACGACATAAGCGAAGTCGGCGCCGCCCTCTTTGTCAAAGATGGTGCGGGCCTTTTCATTCATCATCGGAAAGAGCAGGCGACACATTTCTTCGTTGTCGATCGGGCCGCGATTGAGCTCTTTTAACGCGCCGTGCTGACGAATGATCGGCGGACGGCCGACCTTCATGTGCAAGTCGCTGCCCTGCATCTTGACCAAGGCTCGGAAGTAACGGTCTACCTCCTTCTCTTCGCGCTTGACCGTAAAGCGGCTGACCAACTCAGCCGCATCGACTTTCTGAGCGGTCTCTTCGACCGGTTTCTTGGTAGACGACATTCCTCTGCTCCTGAACTGACCCCCGGACCCGGGGTCGATTACTTTGTCTGGGGACCGGTGGCTCTGCCTAGTCACAATACTCTGGCCAGCGATGCCGCCCTAGCCAGCGACACCGCTCTGCCCGACAACACCGACAAGAGACGCTGCAGAAACTGCAGTAAACGCCTCAGAGCCCGATATCTAGGCAACTTGTGGAGGACCGCCACCCCCATACTCCCAGCAGGCTTAACCGGTCAAACCAAGGAACAGTCGACCCAAATGTCCGGCTAAGGCCCTCAAACCAATTGTACTCTAAACCCTTTGAATAACCCGCAGTCATCGCCGGAAAGTGCTACTTTAGGCACCCCCCAGACACCGGTCAACCAAACCCTTCGGCCTGCAGTAGCGGGCTCGAATTCAGAGGCAGAGGGAACATCAATGCAGGCGATTTTTGAGAACGCACTCTGAGGGGGGCCAAGAAAACAACCAACGGACTAATTTAGTCCCTGACGGCATGATTGGTACAACCGCTCCCGCCTTCACCCTGGCTTCGAAATCCCTAGAATGCTGCATTCGAGGCGGTTTCCCCCAAACAGCGGGGAACGGTCGCCCGAGCTCTCTTTACTCTGAAAGCTTCAATGGACTCCGAACTCGTCAACCGGGCAGAACAAATTCAGCAAAGAGTCTCGCAAATGCGAGACAGTCTTTGACTACGAAACCAAGCTTAACAAAATTCGAGCCATCGAAGAGGAAATGGGCCAGCCCGGCTTTTGGGATCGCTCCGAAGTCGCCCAGCAAACAGTAGGCAAGCTGAAGTCTCTCAAGTCGCTCGTCAGCCCGTTGCAAGAACTCATCGCCGCTCATGATGACCTGACTGCGCTGATGGAATTGGCTGAAGAAGACCAGTCCGCCGCGAGCGAGGTCCGAGCTGAGATCGAGCGGCTCGAGCAGCGACTCGATATGCTGGAACTGAAAGCCCTTTTGAATGGTCCGCATGATGGGGCAGGTGCGATCATGACGATCAACGCCCGCGATGGCGGCACCGATGCCAACGACTGGGCGGAGATGATGCTCCGAATGTATCTCCACTGGGCACAAGCCAACGACTATTCCACAGAACTTCTCGATCGCCAAGACAATCTTGAGGCCGGAATTAATTCTGCCACTCTCGCCATTCGCGGGCCGATGGCTTACGGCTACCTCAAAGGCGAGACGGGAATGCACCGGCTCGTCCGGATCAGCCCCTTCAACTCGGAAGGCAAACGACAAACTAGTTTCGCCGCGTTCGATGTCACGCCAGAAGTCGAGGACTCGGAGGAAATTGAAATCGACGAAGCAGACGTCCGGACCGACACCTACCGGGCCAGCGGAGCAGGGGGCCAGCACGTCAATAAAACCGACAGCGCGGTTCGCTTGACGCACCTCCCAACCGGCATTGCCGTACAGTGCCAACAGGAGCGAAGCCAACACAAGAACCGAGCCCTCGCTTGGAAGATGCTCCGCGCGCAATTGGCTCGGCTCGAAGAAATGAAACGCGAAGAGGCGGAAGCGGCCAAGTATCAGACCAAGGCTCGCGTCGGCTTTGGCAGCCAGATCCGCAGTTACTTTCAACACCCCGACCAGCGTGTCAAAGATACCCGTACCGGCTTTGCGATGGGCGATTTCCACGCCGTCCTCGATGGCGACATCCAAGGCTTCCTCGACGCCTACCTCCAGTGGAAGGTCAAGAACGAACCACCCGCCGGCGATTAGTCGTACGCCAGTTCCGACCCGCAGGTCCTCGTTGATGCCTCGCGCTAAATGATGAGTAGCGACCGCGCAGGGTCTGCCTTCATCCTCGGCTAGGTTCTTGCGCGAGCCGCCGGTTCGGCATCCCGTCACGCTTCACTCCGGGTGATGTTTCCCGCCGCGAGGACTTTAACGAGCTACTTCCGCTGCGACTGCACCACTAGCGCCGTGCCCACCACGATCACTGCACAGCCAATCACCATGTTCCAGGAAAGTGCTTCGCCAAGGAACAGATAGCCCCAGAGCATTCCAAATGGGGGAATCAAATAGGTGACCGTCACCGACCTCATCGTGCCGACCCGAGCCAACAGGTTGAAGTACACCACATAGGCCAGCGCAGTGCAGAGCAACCCCAGTGCGACTGCATTACTCCAAGCAACTGCTGAAGGCATCGTCTTCGGCCAAAACCAGATCGCCAGCGGGATCAGCATAAAGCTCGCTGCGAGCAAGGTGCCTGTCGAGACGACCAGCGATTCTTGACCCACGAATTTCCGCCGCGTGTAGTGGGCCGAGAAGCCGTACATGTTTGCCGCACAAAGTCCCGCCAGCACCGCCAACAAGTCGTTTGTTCCGCTCAGCTTTGGCAGCACTAAAATCACGACGCCTACGAACCCGATCAGCAACCCGAGGATTCGCAGCGGCGGTAGCGACTCCAGCCTCCAGATCAAGGCAATGATCGCGCTGAACAGCGGCACGGTTCCATTCAGCACCGCAGCAAAGCCTGCGGGAACGTGCAAGGTTGCATAGGCAAACAGCGTAAAGGGGATCGCCGTATTCAAGGCACCCATCAGAATCAGCCCGCCCCAATTCTGTCGCAAGCGAGACAGCTTTCCCTGAATCAGCAGCAACCCCAGCAGGCAAAGGGCCGCTACCGTCACGCGCGTAGCAATCAATGCGATCGGCCCAAACTGGGGCGCGGCAAATCGCGTAAACGGAAACGCCCCGCCCCAAATCGCCGCCAAAAAAATCAGCTCGCCCCAGTCCCGTCGATTCATTTCCGCTTACTTTCCCCAAGTCGCTACCAGAAAAATTTCTGACTTCCCAGTCAGCAACTCGAAAGCAGCCGTCCTTCGCTGGGGCGGTCTCGCTGAAGTCTAACTGCTGAGTTCAATTCCGAGAGCTATCCGGCAAGGAGGCTATTTTGACAAGCTGAACTCAAGCTTGGTCCAAAGAGATGGCCTCTCTATTTATCGGCCTTGCCAGCTGCCGTCCGCTGTTGACTGAACAACCAGCGAAACACGGCCTCGTCGGCATACGTTTGCGTCCAGCTGTCATGACCCGCATCGGGGTACTCCGTGTAACGCGGTTCAGCGCCCGCTTCCTTCAGTGCGGCAATGATCTCGCGCGAGCGCTCGGGCCGGACAAGCGTGTCTTTTCCACCATGAAAGACCCACAGCGGCAAGTCGCGATAACGAGAGACGGTCTCTTTCCGGGTATCGCCTCCGCCGCAAATCGGCATCGCCGCGGCGAACCGATCCGGCCAGCGGGCAATGGCATCAAAGGTTCCGAAGCCGCCCATCGACAGCCCCGTGAGATAAAGTCTACGGTCATCGATCGGCAGATCTTTCTGTAGCTTGTCGATCAATTCAAGACATAAGCCCATCGCCTTTGCCGGCTTTTCGGGTTGTTCGAGCTTCGGTGCGTCCCAGGGAACATCAACCCATTTTTGATTGCTCGGGCATTGGGGAGCCAGCACGAAAGCAGGGAACTCTTTGCGGCGGTCCGCTCGAGCAAACTCGCGCATCCCATGGACTAACTGCAGACGGTTATCATCGCCGCGCTCACCAGCTCCGTGCAGAAAGATCACCAGCGGATAGCGCTGTCCCGCTTCGAGCTTCTCCGGTCGGAGCAAACGGTATTTCAGAGTGGCTCCGCTGGAGTTTTGATACTCACTGCGCTCAAACAATTTTTCCCAGTCCGCTTCGGTGCGACCTTGTGCCATGCTCAAACCCCCAAGCAATCCAAACAGAATCCCCACGGCCGCCAGGAAAGTTCGCCACTTGCTGCTCATTTTCATTTGATTGCTCCCCGAGTCCGAACAGGCGGTAATACCCGAATTTTCTAGCATTTCAGCAGTGCGACTCAGCACACTGCACGCGCGCCGTGCACGCCGCGAGCCGCACGTTTTGGAATAGTTTTCGTCTTGCGCCGCAGGAACTCCAAGCCTACTTGCCGCGAGTCGCTTTTGGAACGGGACTTGCATCACCGCTTTGCAGGTTAGTTGCGTTTCGCAGCGGGCAACCCTTCCGGGGATATCAGCTTCCCGATATCCCAGGGGCGATTTGCCCGAGCATCGCTTTGATTGGGCTCTGTCTCTGATAATTTTCTGGAGTGAGTAAAATGAACGAAATTTTTGCTGTAGCCGGCGTTGCCGCCCTGATGATGGCTTTCCTGTTCTTCGTTCTCCCAACGCTGTCGATGAAGGCTCGGTAAGGCTAAAGAACGAAGCTTCTGTTTACCGCGTATCGATCAGCTTGTGAGCCGCGTGAAAAAGCGAGCCGGTTTTCTCTAGCGGGCTTGGCGATAGCCGCTTGGTGCGTGCCAATTGATAGCCAGTGGGCCAACCCCAAAGCCGTTGCAGGCGTTATCAACCTTTTCGTTTTCAAGCGTTCTCTCTTTCAGACTTGCTCATGAGCGTGATCTTTATCGCCTTGCCGATCGCTCTGCTCTTGGCCGCCTTGGCTGTTGCAGGATTCGTCACGACGGTGACCGAGGGGCAGTACGACGATCTGGAAACGCCGCCTCATCGCATGCTCTGCGATGATCTCGAAGCCCACGTTGTAAGGCACGGAGAGGATGGAAATACAGAGTCACAGAGGATGCAGAGTGAAGAAGGGCAACTAAACAGGGGCGTCGAGGGAGGATAGCAACTCGATGCTCGTTTAGCCCGTAGCCGATTAGGCCCCTTAGCCTAGATTATGCGAGGTGCGGCTCAGTTGATCTTGGCGGCGCGCTTCCGCTTTCTTCCTTAGCGTCATTTTCCTTCTTTGGCGTCAATTGTGACTCGCGACGCTGCTTCCTTTCTACTCCTCGCTGGACGGCCCAGCGTGAGTTCCAATCCACCAGGTTTCCAGCTCGCCATCGCGACTGATCGCGTCGCGGACATCAATGCGGTTGACAACTCGAGTGACTCCCGGCATTCGATGAGCCAGCGCTTGAACCTGCTGCTTCAAGTAAAAGCTGGGCAAGCAGCCGTTCAGCCTCAAAACGCCATCGTGAAACTCTGAATAAGCCAAGCGGCCGCGACCCCGAAATTGCGGGTGTTTCGCCAGCTGCTGCTAAAAAAACATCGTAACGTCATCCAGCGGGGGCTGAGCAAATCGGTTGTTGATTGGATTAGATGCTCGGCCATCAACCGGCTCGAGCGCTTCCGGCTTACCGATTCCGATCTCAAGATCCGGAGCAGCATAAGAATTTGCCAGCAACGAGCGGAGCCTCCGTGGCCGCCTGATTGCGGTTTGGGCGCTAAGTCCTGTACTCATGGCAAACCTCTCTTCTTGTTGTTGGTAAAGAGAAAACTACAGTTCGGACCCGATGAAACCTGCTGGGCTCCAGATACAAGGCGCTCCGGATGAGCCCTCAATCGTTGCAAACAGAGTGCCATTTCTCAGATGTGATGGAGATTCGGAAATCGCCCTGTTTTCCGACCTTTCTTGATGCTGGATTGGTCCACCTTGGCACGACCGCGGCACGCAAGCTGTGCGGATGGGACCGAGCAAGTAACTAGCAGCGATCGGGATATTTGCCGAATACCGGCCAGATCCTTGCTGCTTCATCAATCCAGTTCGGATTGGCATGGCAATTGCAAATTCATCCAGACAACACACGAGTGTCCCGCACTTGGCGGGCAAAGAAAATTTCCAAGTTCGAGTGATTCGGGTTCACCCGAACTTCAAACGGCTAGACCCGCGATGAAGGAGAATTGTCATGGCTCAAACACTTTCCACCAAACCTCAAGTCCGTCGCCGCAGTCCATTCGGATTGGGCCAGTGGATTCCGAATCAATTACTCGACCTCGATCGGGTCTTCGATTCGATGTTCGACATCAATGGCGAGTTCATACCCGACCCGTTCCACACGCGAATGGACGTGAGCGAGACGGATCAGGCGGTCATGGTGAAGATGGATCTGCCTGGGGTCTCAGCAAAGGACATCGACATCAGCGTCGAGAACAATTTGCTCACCATTCGCGGTGAACGCAAAGAAGAAAAGGAAGAGACCGACAAAGCCAAGCATTTCCACCGCATCGAGCGGCGGTTTGGCAGCTTCAGCCGCAGCCTCCCCTTGACCTGTGCCGTGAACGAGGGCGAAGCCGCGGCTGAATTCAAAGAAGGCGTACTGACCGTAACCCTACCTAAATCGGAGTCCGCCAAACCGCGGAAAATTTCGGTTAAGTGAGCCCAACCCAACGGCCCCCAAAACCACGCCGGGACTGATTGGGAGACAGTTTGAATCACCGCTAAGCAGTCGGGCGCGGTTCAGGCTGAATTCACAACCAGACCGTATGCATCAACGGGCAATTTGACTGGCCTCCAGAAAGCACAGCATCCAGCACTGCAGGGAAGTTAAGAGACAAGCTTCCTCGCGGCAGCGCTTGCTGTGCTTTCTTCTTTTATGCGCATTCTCTTTGCGCGCATTCTCGTTGCTGCGGGCTATTGCTGAGCCCGAATGAAGCTCCGTTTACCCGCGACCCGCGTGGCGAGATACATTCGCCGCGCCCACGCCTCGCAGCGCCGCGGATTGTCAGAATTCTGGCAAGCGCAAACCAGGTCAGCGAGGAATTGCCGATCACACGCTTCTTTGTCCGACCCAGGACAGCTGTAACACGCATCGTGCGCGCGACAGGCCGGCCGGAAATCGGCGCCATGATATTCCTGCGGAATCAGCCGAGCGAACGGGCCATTGCGCGAACTGGGGCCGCAAGGGCAATCGTCTTGCGCCGCTGCTTGACCGGACATGGCAATCAAACAGCCCAAGGAGATAAATACAAAACCGAAACTGTGCAGGCCAGTCTTTAACATCAGTTCGCTCCTGAAAGAAAAGCATCCTCCAGGCTGCTAGTATAAGGCAATCACCCAAGCTGCGGTGCGAGCAACACGTTCGAGAAGGCCAGCCCCAAATGAGTACATCCAGCGCCAATCCCACACGCGAGCGACTCCGCCAAGCCGCGCAGGAACTTGGCATGTGGCTGCTGAAATCAGGTAGCGAAAAGGTCGTATTTGCCGAGAGCTGCACTGCTGGGCTGGTCGCCGCCGAACTGGCCACCGTAGCGGGGATCAGCCAACACCTTTGCGGCTCGATGGTCACTTATCGAGAGCCGAGCAAAACCGCCTGGCTGGGAGTCGAACCGCAAGCACTACAGGAGTTCAGCGCGGTTTCGCAGGAGGTGACCGAGGCGATGGCCACCGGCGTGCTGCAGCGGACCAACGAAGCTTCGTGGTCCGCCGCCGTCACCGGTCACCTCGGCCCAGGCGCGCCCGCATCCTTAGACGGGCAGATCTTTATCACCGTGGCGAGGCGAGAACCGAACGAACCTGCGGGACAAATCATAAAGCAGATCGGCCTGCGACTCCGCAGAAGCTCGCGAACAGAGCGACAAGCCGAGGCAGCAGCGGCCGTTCTGGAGACGCTCGCGGGCGAGCTGCAGCGAGCGTCTGCGAACTGAGGCTTGAAACAAATCTAATCGCGCCTCGCAACGAACTAGAAGTCAGCTTTGCGGAGGTACTGATGGCAGTCCATGCACTTCATGGTGAGCTCAAAATAGCGGAGGGCGGCGGCTTCCAAGTTTGATTTTTGCCCCGCCTTTTTCAGGTGGCTCGCCACGCTTCGCAACTCGTCGCTGATTTTCTGGTAATCGGCAAAGTCGTTGGAGTTCCAAGCTTCGGCTTGTGTGATTCGTTCAACCTCCTCAGCCCCGCTGATGATCAAACCAAAATCGCGAGTGGTTAATCCCTCGAGAATGTTCTGGGTGTAATTCAATTTCATCCGCATGAAATCTCTGCGCGAAAGTGAATCTGGGTCCTGCTCCTGGCCAACTGAGTAACGTGCAAAGAGTGTCCCGGCAACCATCGCAATCACAATTAAAGACAAACTGAATCCAAAACGTCGGCTCATGGCAAAAGCTCACTTGTAGAGACAATAGAACAAAAGGTCGTCCGCCCTTTGCTCAGGGAAAAATCGACCGGCCAAGGTGAACAGCAAACAGAGTGCCGCTCCCATGAAAATGGGCACTGAGGCTAACTAAAGCCCAACAATCACAAAAACGCCCCGTTTTTGTTCTCTTGGGGGCCTGTCTTCCGTTTGAAAGACCTCGTTATCTGAGGACAGGCGTGCTCTAACGCACACTTTTCGCAGATTGATTAAAATCCATCGTTAACTCGGAGGAAACAACAAAAAGCACCCGGTTTTCCGCGAAATAGCGGGGCTATGTCGATGGTTACTCAATATCGGTTTCGATAGTGCGGCATGCGGTTTGCGTAGAGTGGTCTGCCAACCACGTTTGCACTTCGAGCATTAGTCGGACTCAGAAACAGATTTAGTCTGGGGCAATTGCGAGTTGATTTTTGAAGTCAAACGAAACCTAAATTTCCTCGCGCAGCAGGTAGAAAAGATGCTCAAGTTCACAGGTAATTGTCTGATCGTTCCGTGGGACTTTTCCGAGATGGCCCTCGCGGCGCTGAAAACGAGCGTGGCGATGGTCGACGATCGCGCCAAGATCAAGGTCGTCCACGTCGGTCAAATTCCGACGTCGACCGAACCAACGGTAATTTGGGATACGATCACCGAACAATCGATTCAGGAATATGCCGCGAAGAGCTTTCAGAAGACAGTGGCCGAACATTCTGAGCTTTCCGGCCTGGAGCTGATAACTCTTTTTGGCGACCCGGGATTTGCGATCACGGACTATGCTCAAGAAGTCGCTGCGGAGTTGATTGTGATTTCCTCGCACGGTCGTCGCGGACTCAGCCGGCTGTTTATGGGAAGCGTCGCAGAGCGCGTCGTCCGCTTGGCCCAGGTCCCCGTGCTTGTGCTCCGCGGTCCGACAGATGGCGAGAAGAAGTGAGAGCGGTCGAGGCGGGGATGTTCCAGAAAAAAGAGCCGGTCCATGCGATCCGGCTCCCAGATTGATCCAGAAATGAAGTTTGCCGGAACCCCCCATGAGTCATGCTAACTCTTCAGAGCCAGCCTTCAGCCTCGATTCCACGCCTGTCGATCCAGCTGACTCTGACATCTCCGTTTTCTTTCAGCGAATCAAGTCGTACGTCGGCTGGACCTCGGAGGACGCCGATCGGGTTCGGTCGGTTTGGCCGCACGTTGAACCGCTTGTCCCGGCACTGACGGAGGATTTTTACCGGACTATCCTCAAACACGAATTCACGGCCCGAGTTGTCAGTGGTGGAGAGCCGCAAATCGAGCGACTGAAGGTGACTCTGGCCAAGTGGGTTGCCAGCCTGTTCGCCGGGAAATACGACGATGAATATGCTTTGATGCGCTGGCGCGTCGGGCGGCGGCATGTCGAAATTGGACTGAATCAAGCCTATGCGATGGCTGCTCTGACGCGACTGCGAATTGGCATCACCAAAGGGCTTTGCGAGATATCCGTACAAGCCCGCCACGAACTCTGCGATACCGTGATCGCCGTCAATAAACTGCTCGATATGGATGCGGCGATCATTGACTTTGCTTACCAGCAAGCCTTCGCCAAACTGCTTCAGGAGTCAGCGGCTGCGAAAGTCCAGCAGTCGGAGCGACTCGCCGCGATTGGCCAGATGGTGACGGGACTGGCTCATGAGAGCCGCAACGTCTTGCAGCGCAGTCACGCTTGCCTCGAAGCGTTGCTGCAAGATATCGAAGATCGACCGGAAGCACTCAAGCAGGCGCACCGAATTCAGAACGCACTCGACAAGCTGCATATTCTCTACGAAGAGGTCCGAAATTACGCAGCGCCGATCAACTTGGATCGCGAGCCGGTGGATTTGGTCCGGCTCGCTTCGACTGCGTGGTACAACCTTGAGACGCGTTGGCGCGATCAAGCCACCACTCTCGCCGTCAACTGCGAGCATCCGGCCGATGCGTTGATCATTGGCGATCGACATCGACTCGACCAGGTTTTGACGAACCTGCTGCAGAACGCAATCGATGCGGCCGGCCAAAATGGAGCTATCTGCTGCACCATTTCCCGCTCGGAAGACAACACCGCCTGCCTACTCGTGCTGGAAGACAACGGACCGGGAATCGCAGCCGAAAGAATTGCCCGGGTCTTCGACCCCTTCTTCACAACCAAAACCAAAGGAACCGGGCTCGGGCTGGCAATCACCAAACGGATTATCGAAGCTCATCAAGGAACCATTCAAATCGAACGCAGTGCACTGGGCGGCGCCAAAATGACCATCTATCTCCCAGCCCACGACCAGCTCGATCGACGCCGCTAATCCGCCCCAGCCCCCGCCGCACAGTCCGAGCTTGATCCGCACGGCTGCGTGCGATAACGCACAGTCGAATGGTGGCCATTTCTTGAGGCACCCAAAAAAGGCGGGGTTTTAGAACCCAAGACGCCGCGTTGGTGGTTTCGTGCCGTTTAACCGCCTTGGCATAGCAGTTGCATCAGGAAATGGGCGACTTTGTCTTGCGCAGGCCAAACCTCTTACGGACTGAACCGATGAACTGGAAACGAATCCTCTGTCCTGTCGACCTCACCCAAACTTGTCAAGACTGCGTCAATGTCGCTTCCTCGCTTGCGCGCGAATGTAGTGCCGAATTGATTTTTCTGTATGTCGCTGTGCCGGAGCTGCCAGCCTCCAGTGGGGCTGCGATCCCGGAGGTCAATCAAGCGATTGAGCACGAGCGGGAAGTCTTGCAGACATTGCACCCGCCTCTCGCTGGAATTTTGCATCGCCACGAATTGGTGCGCGGCCAGCCAGCCGCGGCCATCGTCCAGTACTCCAACCAAAACAATATTGACCTCATCGTCATGCCAACTCATGGTCGGACTGGCATCAGCCGGCTGCTATTGGGGAGCGTAGCCGAAGAGGTGCTGAGACATGCGCCCTGTCCGGTGCTGGCGATCCGAGCCGCCGCAACATGGACCGAGCCGATCGCCGCCGCGCAGCTTGCGGCGACCTAACGTCTGCACCCCCGCGCAATTTATCGAACTCGTTTGACCTGATTTTCTTGAAACCGAACCGAATTTTCAGCCTGACCAGATTTCAATCTCTGGGCTGGCTACGATGGAAGCCTTAAACCGATGAGTACCACCAGTTTCGCCCCACCTGCCAAAGAAACCAATCCCATGAACTTGGCCAATCGCAGTTTGATCAAATTGTTACTGGTTGACGACGAAGAAGACTTCCGCGATGCCGCAGCGATGTATTTCAGCAAGCTCGGCTACAACGTCTTCACTGCGAGTGATGGTCGAGAGGCTTTGGAGCTGGTCGACAATCAGGTCTTTGACGTAGCGGTCGTTGACATCCACATGCCCAACGTAACCGGCCTGCAACTGCTGACCCAACTTCGCGAGAGTGAGGTTGATATCCAGGTCATCATGTTGACCGGCGGCGGGACGATCGAGAACGCAGTCGAGTCGATCAAGAAAGGCGCGTTCGACTTTCTGACCAAGCCGGCAAAGCTCAACGAGCTCGATCTGCTGATTCAGAAAGCGTTTCGCGCAAGCCAACTGTTCAAGGAGAACCGTCAGCTGCGGCACGTGCTTCAGCAGACCGCACCGCCGGCCAGCATGGTCGGCGACTCGCCCGCGATGCAAGACGTTTTCCGGCTGATCGAAAAGACCGCCGTGACCGACAAGCCAGTGCTGATTGAAGGTGAAAGCGGAACAGGCAAGGAGCTGGTAGCCCGCGCGATTCATGAGCGATCGGCTGTTGCCGGCAAGCCGCTGGTCGTGATCAACTGCGCGGCTTTACCAGAGGCTTTGCTCGAAAGTGAATTGTTCGGTCATGAGAAAGGCGCCTTCACCGGCGCGGCCTCGGCCAAGCCAGGTCTCTTCGAAATCGCGGATGGCGGCACGCTTTTTATCGACGAGTTCGGAGAACTAGCCGGGTCGTTACAGGCAAAACTGCTCCGCGTTCTGGAAGACGGTTCGCTTCGCCGCATCGGCAGCGTCAAGGAACGGAAGATTAAGGTCAGGTTGATTGCCGCGACCAATCGCGAGCTTCAAAAGGAAGTTGCCGAAGGGCGATTTCGCGAGGACCTCTATTACCGCATCAATGTTCTCAAGATTCATCTTCCGCCACTGCGGGAGCGCGATGGCGACATCCGCCTGCTGATTCACCACTTTCTCGGCGACCAGTGGATAATCTCCGACTCGGTCATCGATCTGCTGAGCAACTACACTTGGCCAGGCAACATCCGGCAACTGCAAAACGCGCTCGAGCGAGCCAAGATCCTCGCTGAGGGCGACGAAATCACGCGCGAAAATCTGCCCGAAGAGATCGTCAAAGGAAGCGAGCAGCAGGGAATTTCGGCCGAGCTGAACGTCGGCAGCAAGATCGACCTCGACAGCCTCAACAAACTGCATGTCGAGCAAGTCTACCGCCGCAACCAGTGCAACAAAACGCGCACCGCGCAGGCGCTCGGAATCGGTCGCCGCTCGCTCTATCGCCTGCTGGAAAAATACGGGATCCAATAAGCCGGCAAAAGCGGCCGGGTTTGAGCCGCCTGATGGTTGCCTCGCCTCGCACCCGCATATCGTCGCGCACCCGCATATCGCTTCGCCCGATCAGCTCCGCGCCAGTCGAGGAACGACAGCAAAATGCAAATCATTTCGTGCCGCTGTTTGCCGGTAGGCCGCTAAACCATTCGTTATTGACTGGTCCTGCCAGCAGTCTCTTCACCCACCCCAAAACTCTTCCTCTGTACCTCCGCGCCTCCGTGATAGGTCTTCTTCCTCTCTTCTGCTCGCGCCGCACCCCAGCGTTTCCCCAATTCCCGGGATTTTCGCGCTCCCCTCAGAAACGTTCCGCAAGCCGCGCCATTTTATGGCAAAATGCGTTCACTTCGTTTCGCATTCAGGGGGCCGGAAATGAGCTTGTTGGTGTTCGTGCTTGGGTCGGCCGCGATTTTGATCGCGGGTTATCTCGGCTACGGCCGACTCTTGTCCCGGCTGCTTGACTTGGATAACCGCCGCCCGACGCCGGCTGTCGAACTCCGCGACGATGTCGACTTCGAGCCCACCTCCGCGCCATTTCTGATGGGGCAGCACTTCTCCGCCATCGCCGCAGCGGGGCCGATTGTCGGACCGATTCTGGCGGGACTTGCTTTCGGTTGGCTCCCGGCGCTGCTGTGGATTCTGATCGGGAGCATCTTCATCGGTGGTGTTCATGACATGACCAGCCTCGTGGCGAGCATTCGCCACCGGGCGCAATCAATCACCGAAGTCGTCCGTGAACACGTCAGCCGCCGGGCTTATCTCCTGTTCCTCACGTTTGTCTGGATCGCGCTGGTCTACATCATCGTCGCCTTCACTGACATCACGGCGCGGTCCTTTGTCGGCAGGCAAACGCTTGAAAACCAACAAACCGTTCTGGGGGCGGGAATTGCGATGAGCTCGCTCCTCTACCTGCTCCTGCCGGTTGCGATGGGTCTGGCGATGAAGTACCTCAAGCTCGGGCTGATCCCAGCCACGCTGATTTTTGTGCCCCTGATCGGTGTATCGATCTGGGCCGGGCAAAAGCTTCCGCTCGACCTCGAGAGTTGGTTCGGGCTGACAGAGGGAACGACGGTCAAGCTCTGGAGCACGCTGCTGCTGATCTACTGCCTGGTTGCCGCGATGGTTCCGGTCTGGCTATTGCTCCAGCCCCGCGGCTATCTCGGCGGCTTTTTTTTGTACGCCGCGCTGCTCGGCGGTGCGCTCGGCTTGTCACTGGGAAACAACACAGTCCAGTATCCGGCGTTTATCGCGTGGACGAACACGAAGGGCGAACAGCTCTTTCCGTTTCTCTTCATTACCATCGCCTGCGGCGCGTGTTCCGGGTTTCACTCCCTGATCAGTTCCGGGACGACTTCCAAGCAACTTGCTCGCGAGTCCGACGCTCGCCCGATCGGTTACGGCACGATGTTGCTCGAAGCGATGGTTGCCGTCATTTCGCTCTGCTGTGTGATGATGTTTGCTCAAGGGGCACCGGAAATCACCGGTAAGCCACCGAACCTGATTTACGCGATGGGAATGGCGAACTTTGTCGAGGCGGTCGGCGTCCCTGTTGAGTTTGCGGTCTCATTCGCCCTCCTCGCGTTCACGACATTTGTTTACGACACGCTCGATGTGTGCGCTCGGCTCGGCCGGTTCATCATTCAGGAACTGACGGGACTACAGGGCGCACTGGGCCGCTGGTTGGGAACGGGTTTGACGGTCGGCGTGCCGCTGCTGTTTCTCTGGAATGCGGGGACGGATGCTGCGGGCAAGCCCGTTGAGATCTGGAAAGTGTTTTGGTCGCTGTTTGGCGCGAGCAATCAGTTGCTGGCGGCGTTGGCGCTGCTGGGGGTAACCGTTTGGCTTTGGCGAACGCGGCGGCAAATGTGGGTCTGGCTGGTCGTCGGTTTGCCAACGCTCTGGATGTACGTGATGCGCACCTGGGCACTGGGCGCGATGATCCTTCCCAAATTTCAACGCGATGGGGAGTGGATCGTTCCGAGCGATATTGTGGCCTGGGTTGGACTGGTGCTGATGGCTCTGGCCGCCTTGATGCTGGTTGAAACTCTCTTGGCGATGTTTGGTCAGCGTTCCGCGCCGCCGCCAACTGATAAACGCGCTGCGATTGCAACGTGAGCACTTTGCGGAACAGGAGCAGCGAATGAGAGAACGTTATCGTTTGTGGGGCTGCTTACTGAGCGTGACGTTTGTTGTCATCTTGTTCTTGTCGACTGGTGCAAACGGACAGGGCCAAGATCCAGCGACGGGCGAAGAGCCTTGGTTGATGGTCCTCGGTGTGGCCCAAGATGGCGGGTACCCTCAAGCGGGCTGTCGCAAGGCTTGCTGCGCGAGAGCTTGGACAGACCCAGCGGCTCGTCGGCATATCGTTAGCCTTGCCCTCGTCGATCCGCGCTCTGACCAGCGGTGGCTGTTTGAATGCACACCTGACTTTCGAGAGCAACTGCACGCTCTGGATGAGATTCGTCAAGCCACAACCGCCCCCGGGCTGGATGGCATTTTTTTGACCCATGCCCACATCGGCCACTACGGCGGGTTGCTGCAATTGGGACGGGAGGTGCTTGGCGCCAAAGCGGTTCCAGTCCATGTCATGCCACGCTTTTCCGATTTCCTCCGCACTCAGGGTCCATGGAGCCAATTGGTAAAGCTGCAGAACATTGAGGTTCGTCCACTAGCCGCCGAAGCGCCGGTTCGGATCAACGATCGTCTGACGGTCACGGCCTTGACCGTCCCGCACCGGGATGAGTTTTCGGAGACCGTAGCCTTCCGGATCGAGGGTCCACGAAAAAAGATTCTGTTCTTGCCCGATATCGACAAGTGGGAACGATGGGAGCGCGCGATCGAACAGGAACTGGCCATTGTCGATATCGCTTACCTCGACGCGACATTCTTCGATGGGGCCGAATTGCCCGGCCGTGACATGCGAGAGATCCCTCATCCGTTTGTGGTTGAATCGCTTCAGCGTTTCGGCAAGCTCAATCCCCGGGAACGCGCAAAAATTCGCCTGATTCATCTCAATCACACCAACCCGCTGCTGAACCCCGAGTCCGATGCGGTCCGGCAGGTCAAAGATGCCGGGCTTGGGCTGGCCGTTCAGGGAGAGCGGGTCGAGATGTAGGTTTGTCGCAATTCCGGCTAGAATGCGGATGAATGACGATAACCGACCCGGGGAGAGTCAAAGTTGAAAGCTCGCAGTTTCTTGTTCGCTTGTTTCGCTGCTGCGGTTTGCGCACTCGGCTCGCTCGTTTCGGCGCAGGATTCGGCCGCGCCCGCTCCTGTGCTCAAAAAAATTCTATCGGATTCGTTGCCCAACGCACTGCAGGTCAACGCTCGCTTGATCAGCGGCGGCCTACCGGACGGCGAAGCAGCCTTTGCCCAGCTCCGCGATTTGGGTGTCCAAACAATCATCAGCGTCGACGGCGCGACGCCAGATGTAGCCACCGCCGAAAAGTATGGGTTGCGCTATGTTCACCTGCCGCATGGATACGACGGGATTTCGCCAGAGCGGAGCAGCGAGCTAGCCAAGGCGATCCGTGATCTGCCCGGACCGATTTATCTTCACTGTCACCATGGAAAGCACCGCAGCCCCGCAGCCTCGGCGACCGCTTGCCGCGCGCTCGGTTGGCTCGATGCACAACAGGCAGAAG
>JBJTQD010000585.1:0-2074 GCA_046075445.1 Planctomycetota bacterium | reverse complement strand
CGGGGGCTGGCGCGAAGTCCCGGCTGACGAGGGCTTAGAGAAAAACCTTCTTTGGGTTCCAATTCCCAACTTGTCCCCTGCTTCTGGCCTTGGAACCTCACCCAAAAAAATCCCCTCCCCCACGCCCCCTCCTTATTTTTCTCATATTCAGTTGCTAAAATTGTCGAAATTGCGGTTAGGCTGTAAAAGCCCTTATTTCTAACGATTTTTGCCCTATGCCAGCACTCTACGAGAAAACCGACCAGCCCCTGCTGGAGCTCCTTCGGGAAACCGGAGGGCTCAGCATTCAGGAGTTGATGGACCGCCTCTCGGTCACGGCCACCGCTGTTCGCCAGCGGCTCGATCGGCTCTGTGCTGCCGGCCTTGTGGATAAAGAAGAAATCCGAGCAGCCAACCGCGGTCGCCCCTCGCATCTCTATCGGGTCTCGGAAAGCGGCCTGCGATCACTTGATGGAACCATGGTCGAACTGGCGCGGATCGTCTGGGACGAAATCCAAGCCATCGAAGACCCCTCCGTCCGCGACTACCTCCTGAACCGAATTTCCCGTCGCTTGGCGGCTCATTACAGCCCACTGCACAGCGACAACAACTCGAACAAAGACCTCACAACTCGGCTGGAAAAACTCGCCGAAACGCTCCGCTCCCGACAGTTCCCCGTGGTCGTCCAGCAAGACCCCGGAACGATGTTACCGATCCTCAAGATCAACGGTTGTCCCTACCCGGACCTCTCTGGCCAGAGCCACGACATCTGCGATGTCGAAGAAGCGATGTTTTCGGAGCTGCTGGGCAGCCCAGTCAAACTGCGGCACTGCCGCTGCGACTCCCCCGATGGCGGCTGCGTTTTCGATGTGGCCAATCAGCCGGCGGAATCAATCGCAGCGAAATAAATTGCTCGCGGCTGAATCACAAATCACCCCAATCAAAATCAATCCAATTCAAAACCCTTACTCGAAAACTTTCACGGTCAAAGCAATGAACGACGTCCTGGAAATTCGCAATCTGCATGTCGAAATCGAAGGCAAGAAGATTCTTCGCGGTGTCAACCTGACCCTTCGCCGCGGTGAGACGCATGCCCTGATGGGTCCCAACGGCAGCGGCAAGAGCACGCTCGGCCTGGTCATCATGGGTCACCCGAACTACACCGTCACCGAAGGCGAGATCCTGCTCAACGGCGAAAGCCTTCTCGAAAAGGAAGCCGACGAACGAGCCCGCGCGGGATTGTTCATGGCCTTCCAGCGTCCGGTGGCGATCCCCGGCGTTAAGCTGGCCGACTTCCTCCGCCACGCCACGACCAACGTTCGCAATCCGGAACGGAAAGAAGGCGAAGAGCTGATCCCGATGAAAGAGTTCCGCTCGGAACTGAAGGACAAGATGAAGCAGCTGCAGATGGACTCCGAGTTCGCCCGGCGCTACGTCAATGACGGCTTCTCTGGCGGTGAGATGAAGCGAGCCGAAATCCTGCAGCTGGCCATGCTCCAGCCCAAGTTCGCCATCCTCGACGAAACCGATTCAGGACTCGATGCCGACGCCGTGCGTTTGGCCAGCCAGAGCATCGCCGAGATCGGCGGTGAGAAAATGGGCCTGCTGATCATCACCCACCACGACAAGTTGCTCGAACACAACCCGCCGCAATACACCCACGTCATTATGGGCGGCCGAATCGTCGAAACCGGTGGAAAGGAACTGGCCGACGAATTGCATAACCGTGGCTACGAAAGAATTCGTCGCCAATATCCCGATGCCGCCGCCGCCAACGACGAAGCGACATCTCCCGAGGCTTTAGCCGAAGTCTAGTTTTTGAACTCACGACCAATTCAACCATCCCGATTTTCAATCGAAAAAGATATGACTACCGAACTGCTCCCCGAAGAATCGACCTACGAGATCAACAAGTACGACTTTCGCACCAAGAGCGACGCCGTCTTCAAGGCTCGCAAGGGCATCGATGCCGAAATCGTCAACCAGATCTCGGATATGAAAAACGAACCGGACTGGATGCGACAGTTCCGACTGGAGGCGCTGGAAATCTTTTTCTCCAAGCCAATGCCCAAGTGGGGCGGGGCGATCGACCTCG
>JBJTQD010000584.1:0-2948 GCA_046075445.1 Planctomycetota bacterium | reverse complement strand
CTTCTGCCAGCGACTCCAGGCTTGAGGCCAACTGGTCGAGATTCTGCTCAACCTGCTTCGAAACGGGTTGGGCCTGCGAATTGCCCGCCGATTTAGCCGGAACACTGACTAAAATTTCCGCGTTTGAAACCAAAGGCGAAGAGAGGGAAGTCTGCATCGGAAGCAACCGAATGAAGCGAATTGACACGAAACCGGTCAACCATGCCACTCAGCTTGAGACTGTCAAAAATACGGCCTGCAACAAACGGACAATTGGCAAGCCTTCGCACCGAATTGAGGGCTTGTAGGGATTGGGAAAGAAAAGGGGTCGGGGTTCAACTTTTAAATAGCCCCCACTCCCTATTCATTCGCCATCCTCGCTTTTGGAGTATGAAACCCATTTGCCTCGCTGCAGCCTCTCGTGGGGCAGGAATCGGGCCTTGTATTTCATGTGCAAGGAATCCCGCACGTAGTATCCAAGATAGAGATAACGCAGCCCCTCGCGTCGGCAAAACTCGATTTGCCGCAAGATGGAGTAAGTCCCCAGACTGTCACGTTCCAGTTCCGGGTCGAAGAACGTGTAGACCGCGGAAAGACTGGTTTTACCCCGGTCGCAAATCGCTACACACACCATTCGCCCGAGGTGGTCTAGATAAGCGATTTCAAACGAGTCAAAACAACTGCGAACGAATCCCCAGTGGTATTCGTCCAGGTCGATCGCCTTGTCTTGACTTGCCAAGCCACGCAACTCGCGATGCTTGTTAAACAAATCGACCCGCGTTTCATCCGCTTGCAACGGTCCGATCCGCTGGTGGTAACTGCGATTCCCCCGAGCCAAAACCCGCTTGTGGTTTTTTGAGAAGACAAACATCTCGCAGTCGATTCGGATCGGCTCGCAGGCCTGACAGCGAGGGCAGTGGGTCGTATAGATAAACTCGCCCGTGCGCCGATTGCCTTGAGCCAACAGTTGGTCCGCGAAGGCTGGGTCGATGGAACGAAGCGGCATCCGCAGCGGCAAACGAGCTGTTTGGCCCGGCAAATACGGGCAAGGTTCGGTTTCGTCGATGATGACGATATCGTGCTTGTCGCGAGATGTCATACGGCAAAAGGAGAGTATTAAAGGGGACGGGGGTCAATTGGCGAATTGACCCCCATCCCCTTTTGTTAGCCAAAATCTACGGCTTGCATTTGGTCGAATTCACCGAAACGTTCGGGGGCTGCATCCTCGAAGCGAGTGTATTCGCCGACCCAAGTCATCTCCACGTCATCGATCGGGCCATTACGCTGTTTGGCGACGATGATCAGTGCCTTGTTGCGTTCCTCTTCGGAATCGCCACCATCTTCCGAGCCCCGGTAGTAGCCTTTGCGGTGTACGAACATCACGACGTCGGCGTCTTGCTCGATCGCCCCCGATTCACGCAGGTGGCTCAATTTCGGCCGATGGTCGCGCGAGTCTTCAGCTTGCCGATTCAACTGGGCCAGACAGACAACGGGCACCTTCAGTTCCTTGGCTAAACCTTTCATCCGGCGAGCGATTCGCGCGACTTGCTCCTGACGCGGATCGGAAGAGTTGTCCGGCTCAATCAACTGGAGGTAATCAACGACAACCAAAGCCAAGTCCTTCTGTTGCCGCTTGACCCGCCGGGCCGCCGCCGCAATTTCGGAAATCGTCTGGCTGGGTGTGTCGTCGATGAAGAGCTTCGCGCGGTTGATCTCGCCGGCAATTCGAATCAGCTTTTGCCGATCTTCCTTCGAGAGGCTACCGTTTCGCAGGCGATGACTGTTCACCTTGGATACCGAGCAAAGCAAACGTTCGGTGAGTTCGATCGCCGCCATTTCGAGGCTGATGAAAAGAACGGGCCGTTGGCTTTTGAGAATGATGTTCTCTGCGATGTTCAAGGCAAAAGCGGTTTTCCCCATACTCGGGCGGGCGGCGATGATGATCAATTCAGAAGCGTGGAAGCCTCCGAGCAGCGAGTCGAGCCCTTTGAAACCGCAATCGACGGTTCCCTCGAGATCCCGTCCCTCCATTCGCAATTCCAGACGATTGATCGCTTCTTCCAGCGACCGTTCCAGCGGAACTAACTTGCTCGTTTGCCGCGACTCTCGAATCGCAAAAACCTTTTGCTCAGCCTCATCCAAAAGTTTTCCCGCATCCTCCAGCGGCTCATAAGCCTGCACCATGATGTCCGAGCAAGCCGAAATCAACGAGCGAATCGTCGATTTCTGCCGGACGATCTGAGCGTAATGCCGAAAGTAGGCGGGGGTGACTTGTGAGTTGAAAATCCTGACCAGCCCAGCGGGGCCACCGACCAGTTCGCGGTCCCCTTGTGCGGCGAGTCGCTCGTTGAGGAGCATTAGGTCAATCTGCAAACCACTACCGTGCATCTCCGTGAGATGGAAATAAAGCCGCGAGTGGGCTGGGTCGTAGAAGTCATCTTGCCTCAGAAGCGGGATCACCTCATCGCAGATGTCGGGCGAAAGCATGATGCTGGCCAGCACACCGCGTTCGGCGTCCAGATTAAACGGTTGCTCGCGCCCGAGGATCTCAGCAATTGAGGTTGGCTGTTCCGTCTTCTTCTTTTTGCGAGGAGTTTTCCCATCTCCAGCCATGTTCACTCCTTTGCCCGTTCCCACTAAGCGCTCAACAGATCAAATTTGGGCTCAGACACCCACTCGAGTATCACCCGCACAACCGAATTTACTCGCTTTGGCCCAGCGACAGAGGTCCAGCCACAGGTCAGATTTTACGGAATTGGGCGGGAGAATCCACTGACAAAAAAAGCCGAAAACAAGGGCAACTTCCTACCCAAAGTGGGCCGATCGCCGCCCGCGATTATTGAAAACCCTAAATAAAAAACGGCAAGCTGCCAGCTTGCCGTTGAAGTTTCAATTCCAGTGTATTCATTCGCCGGCGACAGATTTTCCTGATACCGGCAAACCCACTTCTCAAACCGCAGCCTGAGGCC
>JBJTQD010000583.1:0-2670 GCA_046075445.1 Planctomycetota bacterium | reverse complement strand
GGCCCCGCGCCGGATACAACGGCTTTGAAATTGGATGAAGCGCGTCGCAACGGTACGGCTGAGAAATCGATGGACGTTGACCAGACATATCTCTTCGCAGACACACTGCAAGACCTTCTCGAGAATCGTGGCTACGAACCGAAGAAGGGGAAAAAGCGGTATGACTGGATCGACCCCGGGATGTTCAATGCAGAGCGCCCGTTTCCCGATCAAGACAAGTGGAAAGAGTTGTTTTCTCGCAGCGACTGCGTGATCTTGATTTCTGATGACCCGCGATTGTCACCTGAGTTTGTGAAGTCAAACTCCAGTCTGATGATGGATTGCCGGCAGCACTCCTTCCCTAGCGATGAAGGGAAGTCCGGTGGCCCGCCGATGCTGACGGCGATGCAACGCAAGGTCGAGAAAAAGGAAAGCGACCTCGGAGTCGCGGCTATCTACACCGGCATCGTGCCGATCGTTTACAAAGCCCAAGGCGCCTTGCTCAAGAGCCTGATCGAAAGCACTGCCGGCTCGTTCATCTCCATCGCCGTGATCATGATGGCATTATTGCGAGACTGGAAAGGCAGTTGGGGGATCGGCAACTGGCTGAACTTCCGCGGTGGATTAGTCGCGATGTTCCCTAACGTCTTCCCGATCATGCTGGTCTTCGGCGTGATGGGCTTTATGGGAATCGCCGTTGATATCGGATCGATGATGACGGCCAGCGTCGCAATGGGGATCGCTGTCGACGATACGATCCACTTCCTGAACTGGTACATTCGAGGGCTCGAACAGGGAATGACCCGCAAGGAAGCAATTCGCTTCTCCTATATGTCCTGCGCCGATTCGATGGCGCAGACGGGATTGATCGTGGGCGTTGGCCTGTTCGTGTTCGCTTTGAGTACGTTCCAGCCAACCCAACGTTTCGGTGTGCTAATGCTGGTCCTGCTCAACACGGCGACGTTGGGCGACTTGTTTGTCCTTCCCGCGCTGTTGGCTGGCCCCTTGGGCAAGTACGTTGGCAAGGAAAGGCCTCGACCGGCGAATGCCGCGGCTAGTGTGGACGGAATTTTGATGGACGATCCGGACAGCGAAGTTCAGGTTATCTCGCACCCGATTTTGAAGAAAACCGATGCTTCTTCGATCGAGCCGACGAACTCGGAAGACGGGAATCGTGAGCGTAAACGGCAGCGGTGACGGAAGGAACCACTAAGCATCGCTAATTGGCGGAAGAATTACGAAGGCGGAAGAGAACTACTAAGCATCGCTAACGTTGGAGTGATTTGGTGGAGACAAAAGATATTGTGTTTGTTAGGTGAGTTCTCTTTCGATCGCTTTCTCTTCTGCTGCACTGGGGCGGCCGTAGTCGGGGACGAGGGACCAGTGGTCAAGCGGTTGAATCTGGTTGCCTGAGCGCTCCAGCAGAATTCCTGCGGCGGCTGCTTCGCAAGGCCATAAGGGTTCGGGAGCCAGTCGCGGGCTGAGTTTTTGCCATCGCTGGAGGGAAGAGTCCTCAGCCGGTGAGCGACGCGCGGGGCGAGCGATCAGTTGCAAGCCGCTGCCGGTGAGGATTCCAGTTGGGTAAGCGGCCTCGAGTTCGGCGTTTGGGAGAATGCGGCGGTCCTCCAGCGGTTGGGGCAGCGAGGCTGAGTCGATCGTAAATCGTTGAGCAAACAGTTCACCACGCTGTGCATCGAGCAGCGAGACGATTTCATCGCCCGGTTTGATGGCTTCTTGGGCAGCAGCGCGGAAGGCGATAACAGCCAGGGTATTCAGTCCAAAAATCGGTAGGTTGAGTGAGTAAGCGAGCACTTTTGCCGTTACCACACCCATCCGGAGACCAGAAAAAGAGCCGGGGCCGATCGGCAGCACAATCCGCTCTAACTTTTCGATTTTCCAGCCAGCTTGGTCGAGCAGTTGCTGTATGCTCGGCGCGAGTGAGCGAGAGCCTGAACGCAAGTCGACTGCGGCAGCGGTTGTAGCGACGAGGTTTTCTCCCTCGAGCAGGGCCGCTGAGAAGTCTCTCGCCGAAGTGTCAAGGCAAAGTGTCCGGCGAGGCAAGCGTTGGGCTCCTGTGAATTCGGTTTGGCAAATCGTTGTTTACGTGGCAGCGGAGGGTACTTGAGGTAAGCTGAATGAGTGATTTTCAGCGGGCAATCGGCTTTTTAACGCCGATAACCGTCGTGCAAGGGGCTCATTTCGGCATCGACAAGCGTCCACAATTTCGCGAGATTGCACGTCCCCTCGCATCTCCTTAAAATGCTACACTTCTTTAGCAGTGATATCCTGAACTCGGTAGCTCATCCACGGGGGACTACTCGGTTCCGGGGTCGCCGTTCGAACGGATTGTCATTCTAATGTCCTGCTTAAATCAACGCCCTACCCGCCATCTATTCACCCTCAGGAAATTCGCAGCAACCAGCTCCGGTTCCAAGTAGCGACTCGGGATGAGTTATCCAAGTCGTCATCATTGGACCGATGATTTCCGGCAAAAAGCCTGCCGAACGGCGAATTAAGCTCAGTGAAACGCGCAATCATTAGTGACATCCATGGCAACCTTGAGGCTTTAACCGCCACGCTCGACTACATTCGAGGGCTGCGTGTCGACCAGGTCATCTGCCTCGGTGACATTATCGGCTACGGTCCGGACCCAGTGGCCTGTCTCGACAAAGTCATGGAAGCGTGCTCGCT
>JBJTQD010000582.1:0-7767 GCA_046075445.1 Planctomycetota bacterium | reverse complement strand
CGTTTTCAATACAACTCGCGGGAGCGGTTCACCCGACGCGTCCTGCTCGAGAAACTTCTTTTCCCGGTCGTATTTCTGGATCAGTTCGGGGAGCGCGAAATACAACTCCCGCTGCTCGATTGGGAGATTTGGGACCAAGTGTCCGTAATTTTCGCGAAACTTGGCGGCGGCCTCAAAGTCGTTTTTCGAGATCGTCGCAATCGCGTCGCGACAGAGAAACGCCTCGTCTTTCGCAAGCGGCCCGCGCAAAATCTTTGCGACCACCTCAGCCCGATGCCAATAACCAAGTCGAATGTAGGTCTTATGGATCTGAATCAGCAAGTTAAGCAGTTCAGGTGAGAGCTTGTCGCTTAAGCCGGCGAGACGAAGAGCAGCTGCTTCCAAAACGATTCGCTGCCGCTCGCCATCGGCTACGGCTTGGTCCCAAGACTTCTGATGGGCTTCACTCTCGTCTCTCGACCCAGCCTCATATGACAGCCGCGCAAGGAACGCCTGCTTTGTCAGTCGTTTCAGTTCCGCAACCGCTTGGTCATACTCGCGTTGAGCTGCTTGTAATTCTTCACTCCCGCCTTGGGTGTTCGCCTGGGGCGCAGAAGGCTCTTGGGCGGATACAGCCTGCTCACCGAATGGGAACCTTCCGAAACTGGTCGCGGTAAACACCACCAGCACCGCAATCCAAAGCAAATTTAGGTTTTGACTTAGGCGCCGCATCAACTACCCCTCATCGCTTCACAGTCCACTAAACAGAGTTCGACAATTGTTCAGCCCCACCGCCCTAGGGAAGCGGATTGCGATTGTTTCGCTGGCTGACTCTAAGTTCAGAGCGACAATTAATCACTCCGGCACTATCTCGTATCATAGACAATCCCCGCCTTGAGATGCATGCCGCAATCCTGAATCCTCACTTTCGTTCCTAAAACGGCTGACTAACACAGTTCTCAAGAAATCGAATTCTCAGCCACCCATTCAGCGTTCTGGCAGATTAAACTCTCTACTCCCTCCCTAGCACGCTCCTAAAAACGAAAGAGCCGCTTCCCTAACAACGGTGTGGCACGTCCCTGAGGCTCTGCAAAGGGCGTGGTGCATCTGAAGTGCATTCGCCCTCTGTTCCCCGACAACCTTTCGCCTCCAGTAACCTCTCTCTCCCGAGTAGCTTTACAGACTCCCCAGTTATCACCGTTCTTTTTCTCATGTGTGAGGACGAATTCAGAAAATGGCACGTGAAAAGCACGGTCGTGACCTCAATCGCTGGAATCCAGTGCCGACGGGTAAAGGGGAAAGCCGCATTCGCATCATCGGCGGCAAGTATCGCGGCCGAACGCTGGAGTACTCGGGCGACCAGCGAACCCGTCCGATGAAGGACAATATCCGCGAAGCCCTCTTCAACCTGGTCGGCGGCTTTCTCGAGGGAAAGCTCGCAATCGATCTGTTTGCCGGGACAGGAGCGATCGGCTTGGAAGCCCTCAGCCGCGGCGCTGCAGCCGTTATCCTCAATGAACGCCATCTGCCAACCGCCCGCATTGTTCAACGCAACGTCGAGGCCCTCGGTTCGGAACTGCCCGTTCGAATTGAGTCAGCCGACAGCTATTTCTGGGTCCGCCAATTTCTAAAACAGCCCCCACCTGAGGCCCAGCTTCCTTGGGCTATCTTCTGTTCCCCACCGTATAGCCATTTCGTTAAGCACCAGAAAGAACTGCTGAAAAGCTTGGCTGACCTGATGGCGGCTGCCCCCCCAGAAAGCCTGATCGTGGTCGAAAGCGATGAGAAGTTTTCCCCTTCCGACTTGCCTGATCCCGATGCGTGGCGCATCAGGCACTACTCTCCAGCAACCCTCTCCGTTTGGCGAAAATCAGTCGAGCAATTGGACGAAGAATAAAAGCTCGCCAAACCCGTGACAGACGGCTTAATTCAACGTCGTTTCAACTCTCTTTCCTGCATTCAGGGTGAACTTTCTCGTGCTCGAAAGAATCGCGATAGCACTCCCCTCGGTCCAGCAGGGAGGACTCGATATTGACTCGTCTGATTCGGCGATCCAGTTGGGGCCGCGACGAACCAAAACGGAGTGGGACTGACTCCGGAAAAACTCTCGAGCCAAGCGGCCCAGCGAAGCCCTTAAACTTTCACTAAACCACCCAAGCCAACAAGAAGACAACCCACACCTCCCGGCTTGCCCAGAACTCTGGACCGAGAATTCCGGAACGACAATTCTATTTGTCACTTTTGGCTCTCTTAATTGATTCAGGCTGGAGGTTCACCGATTTAACAGAAGTAAGGACAAAGTACTTCTCTCCATCGTGCAACCAGCCCGCATGTCTGTTCGACTCGACAGCCCGGTCGTCTTTCCAATTCGTCATGTGACGCCTGACATGACGTCGGTGGAACCTCGCCGGTCGGGCGGGGCACTCAAACTGACGTTGGCTTTTTTCGGCTTGCTAGCGTTGCTCGTTTATAGCGGCTGGGCAGCAGCCAATGGCCACAGCCTCAGCCGAGAATTCTCTCGCCTAACTTGGACGCTTTTCCCCAGAACTTCCAACACGGCGGCTCTGAGCACCAGTCTCGCAGCCACGGAAACTTCAGATTCTGGCGACGCAACTCGTTCTCCTTTTCAGTTGCCCAGCTACACGAGGAAACTTCCTGAACGGGTAAATGTTGCCGCAGTTGTTCTGAATGCTGAAAATCGTCCCGACTCTTGGCAGGAAGATCAAAAGGCGAACCCGGCGACTAACTCCGAAAGCAAATTCAAATCTGCCTCAGATCCCAAAGCAGTTCCGCTGCTGACCCCCAAGCAAGCTGAACAAGTATTCGATCCTCCCCAACACCAACCGCTGCTTCCGCGCAGCCTGCAGTCTCAACCGACTCGCGTGCAAGTACCTGTCTTCTATCTCCCAATCGACCCGTCTTCAGTCTCGACGACTCAGCCAGAACCACAAGCCGGCCAAGCAGAACAACAAGCCAGTGCAGGGAGTCAGGCCTACAATCCCGAGGCAGATGTTGTTCAAGACGCTGTGAACACAGCGCCCGCTCGCCCAAATAGCGAAACTCCGGAAATTGCTCCGCTGGTGCCGCTCGACCATCCCGACTGGGCCGGGGCTCATCCGGAACTGCTGAAGGAAGAGCTTTCCAAAGAATCCAGCGAAGGCCAGTTGGCTCCCTCCGATGAGATCACTCCGCTGCCGCTGGAGAAGCCGTCAACCTCGGTTGCAACACCGCTGGAACCGAGGCCTCTTGAACCGAGGCCCGTTGTGGCGACTCCTGCCTCAGCCGAAAAGAGCTCATCCAACTCTGAAGTCAGCGATACAACTCGGGAAAAGTCTGCACCGACCCCGCCAGTTGCCCCGTGGCCCAAGCCCGCATTCTTGTTGGAACGGGTCTCCGAAGTCACTTTCATCGCGGGGATGGAAACTTGGACTCGGCGCACCAGCGAACTGCTGGATGAACTCCATACGCTGCCCAATTTGGCAGACCCTCGAGTCGTGACGATTCTGGGAGAATTGGAACAACAGACCGCTGTTCTCGAACCGCTCGTGATTCGTTTTTCTAACGTTCCGACTAACAACGCAGACGAAGCACTCGGACCGGAGTCATTGGAACTGCGACGCCTTGCCTACAAGTTGCGACAACAAATCGACGTCTGGTACGCAACTCATGAATTGGCCGTACGGAACATCAGTTCGTTCGGCGATGTTGACCAAGGAACCGTGGTCAGCGGCCTGCTCGTTTGCCGGCAGCGACTTTCGCTTCCTGGCGTCAACCCCGAATGGCAACGCTATCTGGTGCTGGACCAGTTAGATACAGCGTTCAACTCACTTCAAAGCAGCCCCCAGGAAAAGCGAGCTGCCGCGCGGCGATTTCTCGCTCGACTGCACTCGCCGATCCTGACTGACGAGCAACGGGATTTCCTCCCCAAACAGGTTGCTCCCGAAATGGTCGAGCAATTGAAGGTCGCCGCTCGCGAAGAGGTCCGTCTCGAAGCTCTCCTGACCGAGGTAGAAGCGTTGCAGGAGAACCGAAATGGCGTGGCTCAGCACCGCGTCAACCAGATGTTTCAAAATCTTGCTTGGCACGATGACCCGGCGGCGCGAGAACTCGCAGCAACGCTTGACACTCATTTCCGAAACTCCAACTTCAGGGTTTCCGTTTCTGCTGAGATGCTCAACCTGCTGCTTCCCGACACCGGCGAAGTGCAGGAACCAGTCAACGAAAACGTATTCGGAGCCGAGGTTCGCGGTCAAAGCCGCGTGGCCAACCGCCTGCAGATCCGACTTATTCCGGATACATCCCGAATCCAGATGCGACTGGAAGCGATGGGCAAAGTCTTCTCGCAGACGGAAGCTCAACGCAGCGGCTTCACCATTCAAAACGTCGGCGATGCCCGCTTCCAGGTTTTCAAGCGACTGGCTATCGGCCGCGACGGAATCACAGCTGACCAACCTGAAGCTTGGTCGCGTTCAACCAGCAAAATGGTGGGCATGCAATCGGAACTCGATGGCGTGCCCGTCCTAGGCTGGGTCGCTCGTCGCGTTGCGGAGCGGAAGATCGCCGAACAATCACCACAAGTCGAAAACTACACCCGCAATCGACTCGAGTCAGCGATCAAGCAGAAATTCAACACTGAGATCGAAAAGCAGCTCAGCGAAATGCAGGGCTACCTCTACAGCAACATGATTGAGCCGTTGACCGCGCTTGAGCTGGAGCCAACTCCGCTGGAGATGCGCAGTACCGACTCTCGCGTGATTATGCGATATCGCCTGGCTGGCTTCGACCAAATGGGCGGCAACACAGCCCGTCCTCGCGGTTTGCAGAATAGTCTGCTGAGCATGCAGATCCACGAGACAGCGCTGAATAACTTGCTGAACCGCATCGAGCTCAATGGCAATGAGTACACGGCTGCTGAATTGACCGCACATCTCGCCAACGTTTTTGGCTGGCAGTCAACAGACACCGCTCAATCGCGGGATGCCACTTTTGAATTTGCTCCTTTTGATCCGATTCGAGTCACCTTCGCTCACGGCTCAGCCGCCGTGCAATTGAACCTGAAGCGACTGCGAATCGGCAATGGCAAGACTTGGAAGAACCTGACGGCAACTTGCAATTTCATTCCGCAGGCCGAGGGCGGGAAGATCCTGTTCGTCCAAGATGGGTCGGGAGTCGAACTGACCGGTCATCGCCTGAACCTGCGCGACCAAGTTGCCGTGCGAGCCATTTTCACGGCGCTGTTCAAAGACCAATACGAGCTCCCGATTCTGCCGAAGAACATTGCACAGAAGCTCGGACCATCGGCGACCATCACGCAGCTGGAACTGAACGACGGCTGGATTGGACTTTCGGTTGACAAAACCGAAAACCTAACCCCTCAGCGGGTCACCGAACTGGAAGCTCCGAAGCAACGAGGCCGGAAACCAAACTGAGCGACGAGCGCGTTTTCCGCCCAGAAACGCGGCTAAACAGCCACTCTCTGGGCTCCTCGCCGACGGCTGGCCCTTGCTCTTCCGGGCCGTCAATCCTAAGATAGAGCCTCCAATTTTGGTAATTTCCCGCGTTTTCCTCCCCACGATCCCATGACCATCGACAAAAGCCTGAAAATCAAAGCCGGTTCGGTCAAACTGCGCAATGTAATGAACCGCACCGAACGACTCGCCAAGCTAAAGGAGCAGGAACGCTGGAAGCAAGGCGATGCCGTCTTGGGTATGCCCAAAGTCCGCGTAGAAAAGCCGAGCTTGAAGAAGAAGAAAAAGGCGAAGGCTGAAGGCGAAGAAACCGCTGGCGGCGCCAAGAAGCCAGACGCAAAGAAGAAGTAATTCTTTCGTCTCGGCCAAAATCAAATCTCCAAAGGGCCTGCAACCGCAGGCCCTTTTTTGTTGCGCGGAGATTGTTGCGCGGAGATGCTTTCCCGAAAGCAGTTTACTGATCGTAGAACGATTGTCCCCAATCGTTCAGAACCCTGTGTAGATTAGTTACTTGAGTTTCCGAGCAGTTGCGGACAACTGCTCTCCGATCAAAGCCGCACCCAGTTGTAAACAGCTCACTTCCGTCCCATAAGTCCCACGAGTCCCAGTCGTCCCACAAGTCCCAGCAGTCCCCACCGCTCACTCGTTCTCCAGCAACTCAGCCGCCGGCTGTTTCAGCCAGAACGAAAGCAGCACCCCTAGGAAACAGTAAATCCCGGCAACGATCGCTCCGACCAAGGCAATCTTGGCCGGGCTGGGCGGTGTCGAGGCTGAGAAGGTCAGCGTCAACCAAGCCGCCGCCGTACCAAGAATCCGGCCGCCGATATTGGCTGCGAAACTCTCGCCCGTTCCCCGCAAGTGCAGTGGGAAGACCCGCGGAATGTAGTTCCCCCAGAAACTAAACTGGGCGACCGTAAAGAAACCCGCAATGAAAATGCCCCATTTGATCCAGCCCAGCGACTCAGCGTTCTCCAGATTGCCCGAGATCCACCAGAACAGCAGCGGGACGATGATCAAAGCCGGGATCTGGAACAACCACAATTGCGAACGAACGCTCAACAGATAAATTGCCACAAACGCAAACGCGATGCGCCCGACCAATCCGCCAATCTCCTGCCAGATGGTGACCTCGGCCACCGCTTGGTCCCGCGCATTACCCGCGATGCCATTCTTCTTCCCCGGATTCAACTGCTCGCCTTCCTTCAGCTTGCTAGTCGCCGCAGCCACGGCCGCATCGCCCGCTTTGCGAATTTCGACGTGCCCATTGGGCGCGCCGAGAATCTGAGGCAACTGCTGTATCGCGCCAAAGGCAATTCCATAACTTGCGGCAAACATCAACGTCGTCACCACAGTTGTCCGTACCAAACCTGGCCCGAACAAATCGAGCGGATTGGGTCGACGCAACTTGCCTGCGTCACGTTTCGCTTTCCAAGCAGGCGACTCGGGCAGGAAAGGACGAATCAGAATCAATGGCAAAGCCGGAATCACGCCAGAGACGAGTGTGTAGCGCCAAGCTTCATGCTGTTCGTAAATCGCCGGCAGGAGATTGGCATTCTGGGCTGCCAGATAATTGGCCCAGCCAACCAGCAAGCCGCCGAGCGAGGAGAAGGCCTGAGTGAACCCCAGCACCTTTTCCCGCTGCTTTGGATTGTCGAAAAGCTCGGCTAGCCAAGCGACCGCCGCCACAAACTCAACGCAGACGCCGATGAACACCAAGCAGCGAAACAGCAGCAGTTGGTAAAGGTTTGTACTGAAGCCCGCGGCGAGTGCGGAAAATGCATAGAGCAGGATACTTCCGGTCAGCACGCGTCGCCGACCGAGCAAGTCCGTCAAATAGCCACCGAGCAATCCAAAAATTCCACCGGCGATTGCGGGAAGAAAAAAGAGGGTCCGAGCCCAGCTCACGTAGTTGGCTCCGCCCGGTGCATACGAGGCGATCGCATCCGGCCGCGCCATTCCACCCGCGACCAGTTCTTCGACCAGCGGCCCGCTGAGCGCCGAAATCGCCGGCTTGATAATCAGCGGCAGCATCAGCAATTCGTAAATGTCGAAGGCGAATCCAATTGAGGCGATGATACAAATCAACCAGTGCGTCGAGGTCATCTGGACTCCACCACTGCCGTTCGAAGAATTCATCGCCGTTCGCCCCTTTTGAATTTCGGTTGGAATAGAACTACCCGAACCTGCCTGCGGACCCGCTAGGGAACTCCTGAGGACTTTCGGAAACGGTCAGTAGAACAAATTTATTAACCCCCGCAAACCTCTGAGGTCTTGCTCCAGACAGACTTTTCCTTCCGGGGACTAAGGGGTTGCGTTTGCC
>JBJTQD010000581.1:0-1542 GCA_046075445.1 Planctomycetota bacterium | reverse complement strand
GTTGTCGATAGCCAAAATGCTGTCGCCCGGTCGCAAACCTCCCTGACTGGCCGGGCCGCCACTAATCACATTGACAATCTCAAGCCGGTCATTGTGAGTCTTCAGCTCAACGCCCAAGCCGACGAAGTTTCCTTCGATTTGAGACATGGTCTCGCCGTATTGGCTTTCGGACATATAGGAAGAGTACGGGTCGAGAGCTGCCATCGCGCCAGAGACAAATTCGTAAATCGTCGCGGCAACGGGCAAGCCGAGATGCTCTTGCAGGTATTCCGCCGTGTGATTGGCAACCATCACGGAATCCGTTCGCTGCTTCACTGATGTTCGGTCAAGCGTCTTGGCTAGGCCGGCGAGCACCTCATTTAGCTGGGCGTCGCTCAGATTTGGAAGATGAGCCTCGCGAAAATGCGTGGTGTGGAGAGCGATCTGCAGGTCCATCAAGCCGCAGCGAGTCAGCCGGTCCCAATCGGGGATGTCGACGTAATAAGATTGAATTTTCAACAGCACTTCAGCGTAAGCATTCTGGGCCTGAGCTGGTGCGGTTCGCTTGATTTGATTCAGGAAGCTGGTGTCACCGTAACGGCGACCGAGGTCGTAATGAATCCGCGCGAGCGAACGACGCTGGATCAAGGATTGGTCGTTCGGCTGCTTCTTAAGGGCAGTCTGGTAAAGACTCAGGGCATCGGCCCATTTGCCGTCACGCTCGAGCGACTCGCCCTCTACAAATACTTTGTCGAGTGAATCAGGCGATTCAAAGCCGCCGCTGGAACGGCGAGCCGAATCGACGCTGCTGCTGTTTTGAGCCGAAGTTGGCTGGAAAACAACCAAGCAGAGTGAAACACTGATGATCCAGTGAAGTCGCTGGCGGAGGCTTTGGCAACCTCCCTGCAACCGAGCTGAAAACCGGGGACAACCATCCATCTGTGACTACCATCCATTGGGCCGATTGCAGACAGAGCCGAGCCGGTGAGCTTGGAGCGGGGCCTGGACTCTGTGGAGCTTACAATCGGGATAGGAACCGGCCCTATGGGAGCGAAGCACTTGATGACGAAAGGGCCGGACGCATCAAGGCGTTGAAAGATAAATCACGTTCCAACCGCGGTCAAAAAAATCGAATCGATTTTCGCCCGCTTGATCCTCACAACCCTCCACCTCACAGCCCGTTCGCTCACCTGTAACGATGGCGAAAAGCTTGCTGTTTCAGAGGCTTCCCGTCGGGCAGCGATTTGGTCTACTGTCGATCGAGGGGAGGAGGCGCGTCCTGGCGGAACCCATACGCAACATCCTTCCCGATGGTTCAGTGAAATCGATTCCCCTCGGAACGTGTGAAATCATTTTTTCGACTTGAGCCAACCGGAGCGGCAAATCCCGTTCCGGTTGGGCAAGCCTGATAAAGTCTGTCTCTCAGTGGCCTCAACCGCTAAGAAACAAATTCGCCAATCGTTGGCATTGAGGGGAAATTGACCAGCGGAAAATGCATTCGCTTGGGCCTTTTTTCCTCGTTATGAGCGGTAGTTTCAGCCGTATCGGCAGCTTCCTCAGCAG
>JBJTQD010000580.1:0-2015 GCA_046075445.1 Planctomycetota bacterium | reverse complement strand
CCGCAACTCGGTGATGCGAGTCGTTATCTGTCGTATCGATTGAATCGCCTTTCCAGAGGAATTTCCCGATGAGCGTTTGGATTGTTCCAACACTAGAGAATGACGACGCGGAAATTGACAGTCTCCTCAATGACACTCAGTTCTGGGGCGCAAGCACTGCCGAGTGCTTGGGGCTTTTAGATAAAGCCGCGAATGACTTAAGCGTTACACCCTTTTCATCATTCGTGGACGCCAGCTTGATGATGTGTGATGAAGAAGGCGAACCTTTAGACGACTATGAACCGGGAGATTTTACGGATTCGACGGAAGTCCTTCGATCGGTTCAAGGTGTATTGACGGCAATTGCAATAATGAATGAGACTGAGTTTCCTGAAATGGAATACAAGCAGCATTTACTTGACAACTGGGCTGCACTCGTGCCCGTCATAAAATTGGCATCTGACAAGAAAATTCGAATCCTTTTTCAACTTGGTTAGCTCCAGATTGGGAACGACTTCGGACTTTCCTGGGTCATGGCAAAGCAAAACAGATAACGATGCGACCAACAGAAGCCGCGGAACTGGGCAGATTCGGAATGGAATCTCAACTCCCGCGACTCGGTTATCGCGGCCGTTAACCCGCCTAAACGCTAGCGTGCTTCTAAAGGAATTCGCTCATGCTTTGGTTCTTCATCGACGCCGTAGTACTTATGCTGTTGATAAAACTGATTGGACGCGAGGACACGGAATTTTGGTTGGCGTTGTGTATGGGTGCGCTGGCATCACTCACCATGTTTGGCGTTGGCGAGATAGTTATTGAGTACGGATTGCTTCCATTTTTTGGATTGGTGGTTGGGGTCGGGATTGCTCTATCGCTTTTGGTCTGGAAACTCGGCGAGGTCAAACCGATTCGATCGTTCTTAATCGGTGGAGCGTTTGTAATTTACAAATTCGGTTTAGGACTGTTGTTCGCACTCGCGGGTTAATCGCAGACAGTTGTGCCAGATTGCAAAATGTTGGACCTGCGCCGGGCTTTCAAGTCTAATTGAATGGAACGTTGGTTGTCCCGGCTCGGTCGACATTGCCGTTCACGCACTCAGTTCAAATCTTCAAACAGAAACTGCGATATGGAAGAACCAAATACACCATCGGTGAATGAGTCCATTGCGTCATCAACGATCACAATGTACTCGCCGGGACAAATCGCTTGGGCTACTTGCCTCGGCGCACCCATCGCCGGTTGCTGGTTGCTGGCATTGAACTACAGGCGACTCGGCGATGTCACGGCGGCTTATCTTTGCTGGATTTTCGGCTCACTTGGGACGGTTTTGCTTCTTGCACTAGCGATAGCTTTTGACCCACGTGAGTGGCTTCCGGAACCCGTTATTGCTGTCGCCTGCGCATTCGGTATGTATCAATGTGCAAGAGCACTGCAGGGAAAGGCATACGACGACCGGCTTGCGAATGGTGCGAAAAAGGGATCAGGATGGGTGGCCACCGGGATTGGAATCCTGTGCTTGATCTTGATACTCACTACGATATCCCTTCCGTTCATCGCCCTCTTAATTTTCGACTTACTCCGAGGCAGTTGAATGGAGAACTTGGAAAGATGACCGGCTTTCTATTCGAATTCCAGCTAACTGGACCGTTTCTATAGATACTCCGGCTTCCACTGACCTTCCTTTACAGAGCCCGCCTTCAGATTACGAACAAAATTGGACTTACCGCCTCATTTCCGGTGATGCGTCTCGCGTGCAACTTACGGTCGAGATGTACAGTGGAGGACCGGATTTCGTCGAATGTTTCTGCGCACCTATGAATGCATACGAATTCACCGAGAAGGATGGACGCAAAATCTGGGCTGTCTGTTTCCGGATATCCATGCCAGAGTCTTCAAGGTTGCTAGTAAAACCAATGGAAATGGACATCCACGCAAAACTGCCCAAGAAAAACGCTGAGCGCCTGAGACATGTAATCGAGAGTGCCCGCCCGATTGAACCCAGTTCCTAAAGGCCAAATAACAACACATTGCACCGG
>JBJTQD010000579.1:0-5465 GCA_046075445.1 Planctomycetota bacterium | reverse complement strand
TGTTTCCGAGAGAAGGTACTCGATCGCCTGCTGATTCTCAAAGGAGTCGACAATCGGATCCGCGGCGATGGCGATGACCATATGCGCGGGATGAGTTGCCTGTTGACGGCGATCGAGCTGTTCCCGGGGAACATTCAAGGAGGCAGTAACACACCAGCCGGTTGGCCGAAGGGACATTCAATCGATCAAGAACTTCGGCGTTACCTTCAGTCCAGTCAGGCAACGCAAACCCGATTCGGATCGCTGGAGCTTGGGGTTCTCGTCGGTGGTGGAGCGGATGTCTGGTCGCGCTGGGTTTATGCCGGTCCGAATCAGCCGATCGCTCCGGTTAGCGACCCGCGTGAGTTGTTTCGAAAGTTGTATGGCGATCGACGTCAGGTCGAGACCTTGCGAAGTGTGCTCGATGCAGTGCGCGGGGAGATTCAACAACTGGAGCCGAAGATCAGTTCCGAGGACCGTCGTCAACTCGAATCGCACTTGCAGGCAATCCGGGAAACGGAAGAACGCTTGCAGCGGGAAATCACGACAGTGCAAGTCACACCGCCCAACATTGACGTAGACGTGCCGATGGAGCCTGACCACTATCCGAGATTGAGCGAAGTCCAGCAGGATTTGCTGGTCTCAGCTGTGGCGAGCGACCAGTGTCGACTTGCGACGCTGCAGTACGATCGTTCCGTGGGGAATATGCGGTTCAAGTTTTTGGGGATTGAACAAGGGCATCACGAGTTGTCCCATGACCCTGACGAGAAGGCTGAGTCGACAGAAAAGCTAATCAAAATCAACCGCTGGTACGCAGAGCAGTTCGCGCGTTTGGCTCAGCGACTTGCCGACACCCCGGAAGCCGATGGCAACGGTACCTTGCTGGATAACACGACCATTATTTGGACCAACGAGTTAGGGAAAGGGAATTCGCACACGCTGAACGATATCCCTTTTGTGATGATCGGCGGGGGCGCTGGGTTCCGAATGGGGCGGTCTCTACGGTTTGAGCACTTGCCACATAATCGGCTCTGGATTTCGCTGGCTCATGGCTTGGGGCACTCTATTGAGAGCTTTGGCAATCCCGAGTTGTCGCAAGGTGGCCGGGTCGAAGAGTTGTTTGCTTGAGCATCGGCTTTCGGCTTTAGACGATTTAGCTCAATCCGCCCGCGCGGCGAATGCGATCGCGGATTGCTTGGCCCAGCCCCGTATTCGGCGGCAATTCAATCAGCAGGATATCGACTTTATCTCGGTCGGCTTCTCGAAAGCGGTTGTAAAGTTGCTTGGCAAGTTCGTGCAAGTCTTGGGGGAGCAGCCAGAAGTCGATCGGCTCTGCATCGGAGCGAGTATCTTGCGACGTCGTCCCGAAAGGCTCGAGCGTTCGGCAAGGGAACTTCGGTCGCTCGCTCGCAAAGACTCGAACGCGTTTCCCTTCAGTAGCCGCTTGTTTGGCAAGCTTCCAGATTTCGGCTGCCGCAGCGATTTGCACCCGAGCCCGAGGCGAGTAGTGCAGGTGATGTTGGCCGGGGCTGGGAGTTGTGCTGTTTTGTTCGCTCGGGGACAGGACAGCTTGTTCGAGCACCAGTTCAATTGCTTCGCGACTGATACCGCCGGGGCGGAGGATGGTGGGTTGCTCGCTTGTTAGATCGAGAACTGTCGACTCGACGCCGACTTCGCAAGGGCCGCCGTCGAGAATCAGGTCGACATCATGTCCGAGGTCGACAGCCACATGAGCGGCTCGGGTGGGGCTGACTTGGGTAAACCGGTTAGCTGACGGCGCCGCGAGCGCCGTCCCCAGTTCCCGCAACAGTTGCAGCGTGACCGGATGACTTGGGACTCGGATCCCAACCGTATGGTGACTACCGGTCACGCAGTCGGGCACAAGTTCCGTTCGCGGCAAGACGAGCGTAAGTGGACCGGGCCAAAACGCGGTGGCGAGTTTGGTTGCATGGGGCGAGAACGACCGGACATAGCGGACGGCAGTTTCAGCGTCCGGCACATGCACGATTAAGGGGTGGGACGAAGGGCGTCGCTTGACTTCGAAAATTCTTTTCAGTGCTGATTCTTGGTCGAGAGAAGCGGCTAAACCGTAAACCGTTTCCGTCGGGATCGCGACTAAACCTCCAGTCGCGAGAATGCGGCTGGCGATTTTTACTGAGGCAGCATCTGCGGAGGCGATCAGCATGGTCGAAAGTTCTGGGAGCGGCAGTTCGGGGGCGGGCTAAAGTGGCTTTTTGTTTCCGAAATCGTCCACGTTTACCATTGTGACGGTTGTGGCGAAAATCGAATTCTCGGGGTTGGTTTCGTGTTCGCGGTAGACATAAACCTGGTAACTGACTGAGGTATTGCCGACTCTCGTCTTTTCGACCTGAAAGCGGAGGATGGTTCCTTGTTTCACTCCGTGGCGAAATTCGACGCGGTCCATACCGATCGTGACGAAGCGGTGTTTTGGGTATTCCAGGGTAGCTGCAACCCAAGCGATCTCATCGACCCACTTGAGCATATATCCGCCAAAAAGCATGCCGTAGTGGTTGAGATTCTCTGGCATTACCAGTTTATAGGTTTCCATGTTGAAGTCCTTTTTGGAGGGGCTTTCGCTGTACCTGCGAGCGACCTCGTGGTTAAGCGGATTGGGCCTAGCGTGCCACGCCTTGGGGGTGGTTGCAGCCCGGGAAAGAGCGAAACTCTCCGAATTCGCACGATTTTGCCGATTTTCGGTCGAATCGAGACCGCTCAAGGGGCTGAATTGGGCTGAAAATCGGGGGCCGGAATTGCTATAATCGCGAACTTGACTGGAATTCTTACGGAAGGTCAACGGGGCGGAGCATTCCAGCCTCGGATTTCATGAGTCTGAGTGATTTCGAAAGCGGTCTGGAACGGACGGTTGCAGAACTGGCTTTGGTTGCAAAAGTCGGCTTAACAAATTGAGAGCCTTACCCGCTCTGAATTCAGGCCGGTGGATGCTTGGGAAAGGGAGCCTTTCAAGGGATGCTGTCCCCTAACGAAATTAAAGTCGAAAGTCCCCGGCTAAGTTTGGCGGGGTTGTTAAAACCTTACTCGCCGCCGGAAACGACATTTCTCGACCGGTTGCAATACTGGGCTGCGGCTCGGCCAGATGACTTGGCCTATCGGTTCATTGATTGGGTAGAAGACCAAATCCATGAGCTGACATTTTCTCAGTTAGACGAACGAGCGCGGGCGATCGGCGTCTACTTGGTCTCTCGTGGATTGAAGGGCAAGACTGCCCTGATGATGTATCCACCGGGCTTGGAATTCGTCGAGGCACTCTACGGCTGCTATTACGCTGGAGTGATTCCCGTGCCGGCTTATCCGCCGCGGCGGAATCGCAACATGAATCGGATTAACGCCATCTCCGAGGACGCAAGTGCAGCGGCAATTCTGACGAAAGACGAAGTCTTCCGCCGTTCAGAGCCGATGCTCGCAGACAATCCGTCGCTGCGTCGAGTCCCTTGGATTGCGACGGAATTGATTCGCAGCGAAATCGCTGATGATTGGACTAAGCCGGCGAGCAGTTCTCAGGACATTGCGGTGATTCAGTACACTTCCGGGTCGACCGGCTCTCCCAAGGGAGTCGTGCTCACTCAGCAGAACCTGATCGCCAATTGCCGGATGATTTCAACCGCTTTTCAATTTGGTTTTGAGGGGCATGGAGCAAGCTGGCTCCCCTTCTATCACGACATGGGTTTGATTGGTGGCATCCTCAATCCGCTCTTCGCCGGTGCGAAGAGTACGCTGATGTCGCCGATTGCCTTTTTGACCAAGCCGGTGCGGTGGCTGGAGACCATCTCGAGATTTCGGGCGACGACCGCGGGCGGTCCGAACTTCGCCTATGCGCTTTGCACAGAGAAAGTCACGCCAGAACAATGCGAAGGTTTAGACCTGAGTTGTTGGACCTTGGCATTTAATGGTGCCGAGCCTGTGCGGGCCTCGACCATTGAAGCGTTTTCGAAAAAGTTCGAGCCTTACGGGTTCAATCACACCGCTCATTACCCTTGCTACGGCATGGCTGAGGCTTCGTTGATCGTAACGGGCGGAATCGATGTGGAAGAGCCGATCTTCCGCACTTTCGACCGCCATAAGCTGACCGAACACAAGGTCGTTCAGGTTCCCGCTGACTCGCCTTTGGCTCACAAGATGGTCGGTTGTGGCCGAGTCCTTGAAGGGGAAACGGTCGTCATTGTTCATCCCGAAAAGTTTTATCCTTTGCCCGAAGGGGAAATCGGAGAGATTTGGATCTCCAGTCCGAGTGTGGGCCAAGGGTATTGGAACAAGAAGGAAGAAACTCAACGGACGTTCCGGGCCACCTTGGCGATGTATCCGGACACCTACTTTTTGCGATCCGGTGACTTGGGCTTCATCAATCAGGGTGAACTGTTTGTCACGGGGCGTTTGAAGGACATGATCATCATCCGGGGGGTAAACCGCTATCCCCAGGACATCGAAGCAACGGCCGAGTCGGCTCATGACCGTTTGCGCTCCGGTGGTGCGGCTGCGTTTGCAGTCGAGCACTGGGACCGCGAGCATCTGATTGTGGTTTGCGAAGTTGAACGTGGACCCGAAGCGGACTTGGACTTGTTGATTGATCAGGTACGCAAGAGCGTGACGGCTCAGCATGAAATTCCACCTGACGCGATTGTGCTCGTACGTCCGAACTCGGTACCGAAGACCTCCAGCGGAAAAGTCCAGCGCCACGCTTGCCGCAAGGCCTATCTGAACAATGAATTGATGGTCGTCAAAAGCTGGCGAGCCGACGGTGCGGCAGGTCCGGGAGTACGGGATGGCAGTCGCAGTGGCTCCTCAGTCCCGGCCGAGGGCGAACGAGAGACGGTACAAATCGTCATGCAATATGTTCGTCACGTCGGGAAAGAGCGGGCGCGGAATCTGACTCCGCAAACCAATATTGTGCTCGATTTGGGGCTCGACTCTCTCGAGCGGATGGAGATCGCGCGGCATCTGGAGAACGCCTATGGCGGCCGTTTCCCGGACGAAGTTCTTCAAGAGATTGAGACGATCACAGAAGTTGCCGAGGCGATTGAGCGGCATTTGGGGACCCAGTTGAAGCAGGCAGCGATTCCGGTAGAGGAGTCCGGCGAAGGGCAGCCTGGATCCGGTCCGCTTCCTGAGTCGTATTACATTTTGGAGAAGACTCCGGAATACGTACGCTTGCAGCGGTCAAAGGAACAAGTGGCTCGCACGGGCCTGCGGAATCCTTACTTCTCTGTCCATGAAGGAGTGATTGCCGACACGACTCGGATCGAAGGAAGGGAGCTGATCTCCTTCTCCAGCTACAACTATTTAGGACTCTCTGGAACTTCAGAGGTATCTGCTTCGGCCAAATGGGCGATCGATGAGTTCGGAACGAGCGTTTCGGCGAGTCGTTTGGTCTCGGGCGAGAAGACGATTCACAAACAGTTGGAACGCGAGTTGTCTGAATTTCTCGGGGTGGAGGATGTGATCACCTTCCC
>JBJTQD010000578.1:0-1890 GCA_046075445.1 Planctomycetota bacterium | reverse complement strand
ACTCCGCAGCGACAACGGCGCGAGACGCGACTTGGCTCAGCAACTGCTGACGTGGCGTGAGCAAATCGCGGCAGAGACTTGGGACGCGATTGTCGATGTCATGCGGAATGAGAAAAATCCTGCAGTCCAGTTACAAGCCTTCTCCGATGCGCGTCAGTTGGCGAGCAAAGTCAATCGGCGCTTGACTGCTGAACAGATTTTGCCGCTCCTAGATGCGAACTCAGTTGAGTTGCGGGCCGGAGCGCTGAGAATCATTGCGGAGCACCCGGAGGAGTGGGAGTTTTCTGGGGAGTTGGCTCGGCGAATTATGGAAGCTTCGCGCGATTCGCAGGAAGCGGTGCAGTTACAAGCGTGTTACCTACTCGCGCAACTCGATGGCCAGATTTCGAGTCCAGCATTGGTGGAAGTGCTGGCTCGTTTTGATTCGAGTGCCGCGCTGCAGTACGCCGCGCTGGGTTGCATCAACGCCAAAAATGCCGTGCAGCTTTGGTCTGCCGCAACCAGTCAAGCAAAATTACCAGAGGATGGACGGTGGCTCGAGCGACTCTTGCCAACAGTGCTGCCGTACTCGGATCGAGAGGTCGCTGCCGCGGCGCTGCAGTTCGTCCAGCGACAGTTCGCTGAGATGGCGGAAGCTGATGACGCCGAAGCGACTGTGCGACGCATCGCCTGTGGACCGCTGCTAGGGGAACTTTTTGTTGCGTCGAACGGAGCAATTGACCGCGGCGATCGACTGTTCGATGCCGGGCAAACGGATTTATTCCGTGAGCTGATTAAAGAACAAACGGAGACACTGGCGACACTAGCGGAAACGACCGAAGAGCAATCTGCGGATTCTTGGCGGAGTGGCTTGCGGTTCGCTCGGGAGTTGCTGCGGGATGAGTCGAGCGAGCGCGTATCGCAAAAGGAACGTGATTTATTGCAGAGCTTTTTACTGGCAGGGTTCCAGCCAACTCGAACTCCCGAGACGCAATTGCTCGCGCTGCAAACGCTACTGATTGATCAGTCTGGCTGGGAGTTGGCAATCGCGCGGTGGGAGAGCATGACACCTCTGCTGCGGCGGGAGATGTTGGAGTTGGCGTTAAGTCGTCGACGTCTGACGCAGATGCTGCTGGCGTCTCTGGATTCCGGGCGGCTGGCGAAGGATGACTTGGATGCGGCTCAGCGCGGGCGGCTACTGGCCGATGAGCGCCCTGAGGTGCGGGAAAAGGCCGAACAATTACTGCAGCGAGTGGTCGTTTCGGATCGTGCGGCTCTCTTGAAGACTTGGGAAACGGCCGTTTCTCTGAGTGGAGATTTTGAGCGGGGTCGCGTTGTTTTTCGCAAACACTGCGCGGCCTGTCATCGGTTGGATGGCTCAGGCTATGAAGTTGGTCCGGACTTGGCGGCGCTGACCAATCGGACGCCGGCGACGCTGCTCGTCGCCACGCTTGACCCGAACCGGGACGTCGAGAGCCGCTATCTTGGCTATTCGGCTCTGACTCGCGACGGGGTGACGTTGACCGGGATGTTAACGGGCGAGACGGCGTCCAGCTTGACGCTGAAGGAACGCGAAGGAAAAGAGCACGTGCTGCTGCGGAGTGAACTGGAGGAACTGCGAGCCACGCGCAAGTCGATCATGCCGGAGGGGCTGGAGCAGGACCTTGAGCCTCAAGACCTCGCCGATTTGTTTTCCTATCTCGGTCCCGCGCGGGCGCCTCGCCGCGTGTTTGAGGGGAATCAACCGGTGGTGATTCGCCCCAGCGAATCGGGCATCGTTGATTGCTCGGCAAAGACGGCGGAGATTTTCGGCGAAGCGATTATCTACGAGTCGACGTCACCGTTTCGCAACATTGGCTTTTGGCAAGGCGAACGCGACCATGCGGTTTGGACCGTTGATTTGCCGCAGGA
>JBJTQD010000577.1:0-11021 GCA_046075445.1 Planctomycetota bacterium | reverse complement strand
AGCGCACTGGCCAGCAAGGCAACCGGCTTTCCAATCGCCAAAATCGCCGCCAAATTGGCTGTCGGTTACCGCCTTTGGGAACTCCCCAACGACATCACACAAAAGACCAAAGCCTGCTTCGAGCCGACCATCGACTACGTCGTCACCAAGATTCCTCGTTTTGCTTTCGAAAAATTCCCGGAAGCCGACCCGACGCTGATGACGCAGATGAAAAGCGTCGGCGAGACGATGGCGATTGGACGCTCTTTCAAGGAGTCGTTCCAAAAGGCGCTCCGCGGCCTGGAAGTCGGCAGCTTCGGCTTCGGCTGCGACAAGAAAGATCTGTGGGGCACTACCGAACAACCAGACGAAGATACGGTCCGCGCCAAACTCTCCGTGCCCAATGCCGACCGGCCTTGGTACTTGCGATACGCTCTCAAAGGCGGGATGACGATCGAACAGATCCACGACCTCTCGCACATCGACCCGTGGTTCCTGTTTCAGTTGCAGGAAATTGTCCAAATTGAAGAGGAACTTCGCGCGGCCGGTTCACTCGAAGCCGCCTCACGGGAACTGCTCCTCAAAGCCAAACGAAATGGTTTCTCCGATCGTCAGCTGGCGACCCTCTGGGACCGCACGGAGATGGAAGTCCGACGCCGACGGCTCGACTTGGGAATCGTAGCGACTTTCAAATCCGTTGACACCTGCGCTGCAGAGTTCGAAGCCTACACGCCCTACTACTACAGCACTTACGAATCGGAGTGCGAAGCGCCAACGAAAGCGGCTGGTACGAAACGCGTGATCATTCTCGGCGGCGGACCGAACCGAATCGGCCAAGGAATAGAATTCGACTACTGCTGCTGCCACGCCAGCTTCGCCCTCCGCGAGATGGGCATCGAGTCGGTCATGGTCAACTCCAACCCGGAAACCGTCAGCACCGATTACGACACCAGCGACCTGCTCTTCTTTGAACCGCTCACCGTTGAAGACGTACTCAACATCTGCGACCGCGTCGATCCGGACGGTGTGATCGTCCAGTTCGGTGGCCAAACGCCGCTGAACCTCGCACGCGCGTTGCAAAACGCTGGCGTGCCGATCATTGGCACCACAGTCGATACGATCGAAGCCGCCGAAGATCGCGAAAAATTCCAGCAACTGCTGCATAAACTCGAACTGCGACAACCGGCCAATGGAATCGCCCGCACTATCGATCAGGCTCGCCTCGTTGCCGAAGACGTCGGCTTCCCATCACTGGTCCGGCCCAGCTTCGTGCTCGGCGGCCGGGCGATGGAAATCTGCTACGACAAAGCCCAGTTCGAGCGATTCGTCGCCGAAGCCTTCATCGCCGCCCAGGGCCAGCCCGTGCTGATTGACCGCTTCCTCGAAGATGCGATTGAAGTCGATGTCGACTGCCTCGGTGACGGCAACACTTACGTCATCGCAGGGATCATGGAGCACATCGAAGAAGCCGGTGTCCACTCCGGCGATTCAGCTTGCGCCTTGCCAACCCACAGCCTTCCCAAGAGCACGGTCGATCAGATTCGCGAGGCGACTTTGGCCCTAGCCCAGGAACTGAAAATCGTCGGCTTGATGAACATTCAGTACGCAATCAAAAAAGAAGACGGACGCGACGTGGTTTATGTGCTCGAGGTCAATCCCCGAGCCAGCCGCACAGTGCCGTTTGTAGCCAAAGCCACCGGCGTGTCGATCGCCAAGATCGCTGCCAAGGCAATGGCCGGCATGACGCTGGAAGACTGCGGCCTGACTAGTGAACCCGTCCCCAACTGCATTTCGATCAAGGAAAGCGTCTTTCCGTTCCGAAAGTTTGTCGGTGTCGACATCGTTCTCGGTCCGGAAATGCGAAGCACCGGCGAAGTGATGGGAATCAGCAACAGTTTTCCAATCGCCTTTGCCAAGAGCCAACTCGCCGCCGGCACCGTGCTGCCAACCAAAGGCCAAGTTTTCATCAGTGTCGCCAAACGGCACAAAGACTCAGTCGTTCGGCTCTCTCGCCAACTGCATGAACTCGGCTACAAGATTCTTTCCACCGAAGGAACGGCCGTTCGCCTGCGCGAGGCGGGAATCCCCGTCGAGCAAGTCAAGAAAATCAAGGAAGGTCATCCCAACTTGATTGACTATATGAAGAACAATGAGGTCGACCTTATTCTCAACACGCCGAGCGGTAAAGGCGCCCGCACCGATGAAGGGCGCATCCGCGCCGCGGCTGTCCAGCACGGTATCCCCTGTATCACAACACTGCCGGCTGCCGAGGCGGCTGTCGCTGCGATCGCCGCGCTCCGCACCGAGGATATCGAAGTTCAGGCAATCCAAGACCGCTTCCCGGTCGAACAGCCCGTCGAACTCTAATCCACAACCAATCGCCATTGCTCAGTGAAGAAAAGTTGCCCGCGGGCTGTCCTTTGCGGTCCACGCTAGGTAGACCACTTTCAACCTGAGCAATTAGATTGGCCTCGCTTTCCCGGTTTCAGCAATTCGCTCTCCTCGCGCTGCTCGTTTCGGGCTGCCTCCACTTGCTGCTCTGGTCTGCCGGAGAGCAGGCTTGGGAAGGCCCGACTTCGTTTCGCAAGCCGGCGCTCTTTGGAATCTCAACCGGGCTGACACTCTGGTCCTGCCTTTGGGTCAGTCATCTGCTGAGGCCGAGCAAATGGCTCCACTGGTCGACTTTTGTTCTCACCTCAGCTCTCTTGGTCGAAGTCGGACTCATCACCCTGCAAGCTTGGCGGGGCGAGCCCAGCCATTTCAATCGCCGCACGCCGGTTGACGCTTCCATCGAGACGACGCTGCTGATTTTAATCACGGTCGCCAGCCTAATCATTTTTTGGCTGAACGCGGTCGTGCTTCGCCGCGACGAACTTATAAACCTAGCCCCTCCGATGCGGCTCGCGACTCGAGCGGGACTCTCGCTACTGAGCATCAGCTGCCTGCTAGGCTTTCTGATTACATTCGTCGGAACCCAGCAACTCGCCGCTGGGAACTCGCCGGAAACTCTCCCGCCCCGCGGTGTTCTGAAGTTCCCTCACGGCGCCGCCTTGCATGCAATTCAAACACTCGTGCTGCTGGCGTGGCTAGCCAACCGCATCGGTTCGCGCTGGCCGAGGGCGGTTGTCTGGCTAGCGATTACGGGACACGTGCTAGGACTGCTGTTTGCATTAGCACAAACATTTCGCGGACGCTCCCGCTTCGAACTCGATCTCCCAGCAGTTATGCTCTTAACTGCTACCTTGTTGGCGCTACTCTCTTCAGCCATCTTGCTCGCTCTGCGCAAACAATCAGTTCTGCCCAATAAGAATCAACTTCCAACCGAGCAGTTCGGCGGAATCTCTCGCTAGTCTAGATCCTTTTTAGCCCAATCGTTGGCGGCATTTCCCAGACGCTCAAGAATCTCTCTTGACTCAACTGCCCCCGCAAGGTCTCGCTGTTCCTGCGGATCCTCCTCCAAATTAAACAGTTGCACCTTTTCATTGACCGGATACTCGATCAGCTTCCACTTCCCCTCGATCACTGCTCGTTGCCGGTCGCGCATGTACATCGCATAAATCCGCGAATACTGCTCGCTGCGCTCACCGTGAATCAGCGGCAGCAAACTGCGAAAGTCGATTTCGCTTGCATCCGCACCGGCCAGTTCCAGCGCCGTCGCCATCGCATCCTGCAAATAAATCGGCGTCGGATCGGATTTACCTCTGGGAATCCCCGGCCCGGCAATCACGAACGGCACTCGAAGCGAATGCTCATACATATTCTGCTTGCCCATCAAGCCGTGGCGTCCAACAGCCAGCCCATGGTCGGAAGTAAAAATCACGACCGTTCGCTCTGCCATCCCGCTTGATTCAAGCGCCTCGAGAATACGACCAATCTGAGCATCCAAATGGGTCACGAGTGCGTAATACTCCCTCCGGTGGAGTCGCACCGCATCTTCCGTGCGAGGAAACGGCGCGAGGACCTCATCGCGCAGGCCCTCGCGGCTCGCGGGTCCCAGCCCCATCGCTTCATGGTCCTGATTGATCGGCAAAAAATTCGCTGGGACTGGCACTCGCTCCTGGGGATAAGCTTCGACAAACTCCTGCGGAGCCTGCCGCGGGTCGTGGGGCGCATTGAAGGCGAGGTACATAAAGAAGGGACGATCTCTCCCGGCCGCTTCGCGGAGAAAATCCTCTGCATCGTCCGCCAAGACTTCCGACCAATGTTTTCCACCTTGCCAGTAGCCACCCAGCGCCGTCTCCCACGGACTCCATTCATCAGGCTTGCCGAGCGGTGGCCGATTGTATGCCGAATCAACCGAAGCCGGCATTCCGGGTCGCACGTGGCTCACATGGTCAAACAGTTCCTCAACTGGCGCGTCGACGTGCCACTTGCCAGACATCCAAGTCTCGTAGCCTGCCGCTTTCATCCGCTGAGGCCAAAGCTTTCCTGCGGACTGCAGCCCACGAAAACGATCCTTCTGCAACCGCTCCGTCTTCCACAGACTCTGACCGCTAATCAGCATCCCCCGGCTACAGACACACACCGCAGGTGAGTAAGAACCCATGTTGTAGGCGCGCGTAAAGCTGGTACCCCGCGCCACGAGCCGATCAAGATGCGGAGTTTTCACGACTTGAGCATCATTGCCCCATGTCCCCCACGCCGCCAAAGTATCGACCGCCTGATCATCGGTCAGAATCAGCAGGATGTTCGGCCGACTATGTTCAGCTTGCGGGATGGGAAAAGCCCCTAACGAGGTTGTTCGCAGAATCGCGAACAAGACGATCAAACCGATCGACCATGGCAGCTGCATTGAATTGCTCCCCTGCGAGGCAAAAAAAACCCGCTGGTTCGCGGTTTGCGAATCCAGCGGGTTACCTTCAACAGATAGATGTGCACACCGAAGCCAGAGCGGCGCGCGAGTAGATTCCCGAATCGCCGCCGCTTTTGAAATCGGGCCCGTCTCTAATCCACAGTCCCCGGGTCTCTAACCGGCATCTTGGGAATGGTATTGTCGTGAGTCAAAACTCCCATGGCACCGACGAAATAATTTGACTCTCCCTCAACCACCACATTGAACAGCGGAGCAGGCTTTGACGGAGTTACCGATTCGACCAAAACGGTTCCCGCGCGGGCAATGACCGGCATACCAGGTTCTAGATTCCTGGCCTGAACCCAACCAACCCCAAAAACCTGGAAGGGATGCCCGCCACTCGCGCAAAACGTCTCATTGCCGATGCGCACATCAAAGGTGGGCGACGCCTCCCTCTGTGTTGGGCGAATGACACTCCGATAACTCAATCGCCCAGTTTGCAAATCCTTGCTTAGTACTCGATCACCAGTTGTCAGCTTCTCGATCGGACTCAACCCTGAATCCGTCCAGACCAAGGTGCCAGCGACGAAACACTCCGACGACCCTGCTGGACGCCACGGTGCTCGATCGGAACGAGGGGCAGGATTCAACCAAACTCGAGTCGTTGTCGTTCCGAGATCCCGAGCACGATACGAAACAGGACGCTGCGAGTAACTGAACTCGTGTTTTTCTTCCCACCACTTCCACCAACTTGCGGGCTCTTTACCAGGTCTCTCACCGGTCAACTCCGCCAAAAGATCCATTACGAACTCGTTTCGCTCGGCCACAAACTGATTGTAAGCCTGTCGCCTCGACTCCAAATCAACAATCCGCCGCCTGCTGGCATTTGAGTTCTCTTCCGCGGCCAAATTCTGGGCCTGCGTCGAAAATCGATTCAAAGCGAGATCGTTCAAATTGACTTGGTAACTTGAGTCGTATTGCCGAATTAAGTCTTGATCCATCTTCTGCTGGACAAAGACGTGGCGGTGCAATAACCCGCCGAATCCCGTTTCTACGAGTTGGAATTGACTGAAGACCGGCGTCTCAAGCAATGCGAGCAACTCCGGGATAAACGCGGCGGTGTCCCGTTCCTTCAGCAGTTCGAGAGCTAATTTCCTCGATTCCACATCGCTGAGAAACATCGCAGACCGCAACAGAGCCGCAGTTGCATCCTCCGAATCCCACTCACCCAGTTTCTTTAGACCCAAGAATGAATCTGGGCTCGGCAAGGTGCAAATCATCATTTCTATCGCCAAAGCCATTTCCGGGTCATTCACCTCGCTTAGAAGAGAGATTGCCTCCGCTCGGGAGGCGGTCTGGCGATTGAGTAACAATCGCCGAATCTTACCGACCTTCTCGCTCCCCTTCTCAATCAGCTCCGTCCGCCGCTGCATCTCAGTCTGAGCTTTTGTAAACATCTCTGGGGTCATCCAAGTCCCGCCCCAATCCACATGCCCGAGTTGTCTCCGAACCTCCTGGTTCTCCGAGTCGTAATCCAACAGCCGTAGCAGATGCGCGCGGGCCTCATTGTCCAACCCCAGTCTACTGGCTATCCGAGCAAGTGCAGTATGCGACGCCATATCATCAGGCATCTGCCCTCGCTGCGCGACATATTGATACTTCAGCGGACTGGACTGCGAGCGACTGGCAACTTGTTCCGGAGTCAACCACTCACCATTGACCTCAACCTCCCCCCGCAGACTACGGATCCGCGGATCGTCAGCTCCCCACTCCGCCTCCGCTTCTTTGAGTACCAACTCGCGACCTTTTCGGTCACCCGCCTGATCGCACTCCGCCAATCGCTCACCTAATCTGGCGATCAACTCTGTCTGTCTTTGCTCTTCCCGAAGCTTCTCGGCCGCAGCCAAGGCCCGCTCCTCTTTTTTGAGCAATGGACGCTCTTGAGCAATCCCCGCTCCACTCCCTAGCAGCCCCACCACGACCAAGCTGCTGATTCCTCTAAGAACGGTCGTCAAATGCAAGAAAGAAGTACGCATACTCACGCCTCTCCCAAAAATTATCTTGCGAAAAACCGTTATGGATGCCTCCCTTGAAAACGCCAGTGCGTCAACCTGCCTAATCAATGCTCCCATCGCACCAGCGCCTTTCCCTCTCCGTCGGCAACCAACTGCCGGAATTATCCGGCTTCCACTCGTCCCAATTCAAGATTATTTCCTTAAAATCAAAACGAATTGCCTCTGAAACCAGCCGCCCCTCCGAGGCTGGCCTTACCGCCGCCAGTACTTCACCTCGCTTTTTTCGATGAGCCAAAGAAAGGCATCGCTTCCCAAAAACCGTGCAAATTTCCACGTCTTTCCGAAAATTGCGGTTCTCTGACCGTATCTCGAACTCGTGACTGGCTTAAAATCCAAGCTTCACTGGTCACCCCAAAATGCCAAAGACCCGGAGCCCGCGCCGATGCGACTTTGTACTCTTTTCACAGCCTGTCTGCTTTTCACTAGCCTTTTTTCGAGCTCCGTTTCCGCCCAGCATCGCCTCGTCACCCAAGGCAACGGCAAACTGGCAATCGTCGAGCCCGATGGCAAGATCAGCTGGGAAATGCCTTGGGGTGGAATCCACGATATCCACGTCCTGAAGAATGGAAACCTGATGGTTCAGGAAGGGGAGAACAAAGTTGTCGAAATCGACCGTAGTACCAAACAGATCGTCTGGACCTACGATTCCAGCAAGCAAAATGTGGTGGGTGACTCTCCAGTGGAAGTCCACGCCTTCCAACCGCTGGCCGATGGCAATGTCATGATTGCCGAGTCAGGCCGTGGGCGGATTATCGAAGTCAATCGCGAGGGGAAACTGCTCAAACAAATTCCTCTGAAACTCAATTCACCCCATCCGCACATGGATACCCGGCTGGCAAGAAAGCTGCCCGATGGAGGCTATCTGGTCAGCCATGAAGGAGACGGATTCGTCCGGCACTACGACGCCGAGGGAAAAGTAATTTGGGAATTTGAAGTCCCTCTGTTCAAACGCCAGCGCCACGATGGCCACGGTCCAGAGGCTTTCGGCAACAAGGTCTTCGGAGCTGTCCAGCTAAAGAATGGCAATTACCTGATCGCAACCGGCAACGGCCACAGCGTGTTGGAGGTGAATTCCAAGGGCGACGTCGTCTGGCGCTTAGAGCAAAAAGACCTGCCCGGCATCACGCTCGCGTGGGTGACCACGCTCGAAGTACTACCCAACGGACATTACGTGATCGGAAACTGCCATGCCGGCCCCGAAAACCCACTCTTGATTGAAGTCGACCCGGCCACCAGAAAAGTCGTCTGGGAATTCAATCAGTATGAAGCCTTTGGCAACAACGTCTCAAACTCGCAATTGCTCGACGTCGCCGGAAGCGTTCGTTGACGAGGCTGTAGCCGGCTAGTCTCGGCCCCACCGACGCAAGGTCGAGTGGTGGCCAATACGATTGCCTTCTTCTCGTTTAGCCCGTAGCCAACGGCGAGGCGAAGCGCAAGTCGATCAAGCTTACAATTCAGCTGGCCGCTCCTCTTCCACAGCCGGGTCTTCGCGCCAGCCCCCTGTTCGGCACCCTAATACACAGGGCCGTGCGCGTGCGATCGCCACCGGCCACCGTTTCTCCCCGCCAACCACAAACGCCGACCTAACAGGCCTTCGGGCTTGTCGCCAACACTTTATCCAGAATCGTCTTGAACTCGTGCGTAGTGAAGTCCATCCGCGCGCTGGCCGTGGCGCACAATTGCTTTTCCATCGCGGCCAGTTGCCCATCGACGGCCATCAGCCGAATCATCTCGCTCAGCAATTCCTCACGCTTCGCCCGCACTTCAGGCAACTTGATTTCCAGCGTCCCCTCCATCAATCCCGCGATGCAGGATTCAAATTCATCGTCGGAAATTCCCCATTTCTCGGCACAACGCGCTAAGTATAAAACCTCTTCTTCCCTAAATGTGCCATCAGAGGCCGCCAGATTGACGAGGTTTTGAAACAATTCGAGCTGGGATAGTTTCATTAGCAGAGCTTCCGATGCGTTTTAGGGAACAAACTCCCCATCATAAACCAAGCATCCGTGTTCAAGACAGAGCGAGTCTGATGGGCCACATAAAAATCACCCCAATACCCTGCCCAAGCAAAGAAGTGGGCCGCTTCAAGATACCAGCCCCAATCAACTCTTTCGAATGAAGTCCGCCGCGTAACTGCGTACCTGCTTGCCGTTCAGCACATGAAAATGGCGCAGCCTCGAGACGGTCGAGTCGCTGAATCGACTCAGCGGCAAATGAATCCAGCTTTTCATGAAACGCTTGGCCAGACGGCGCCACCCTGGCCCCGGCGGCCCCGAACTGAGCAGCGCAATCTGACTGCATTGGCTGTGCAAACAAGCAGCCGCCAACATCCGCTCTTCAAGGGTCTCAGTGAAATCAAGCCGTTTGTCTGTCCAGATATCCGGAATCGGGATCGCTGGAAAGAGAAACATCGCCCCGCCGTAGGTCGATTGACATATCCCCGGCCCAATGGGTTGGCGCGAAAAATCAGAAGCAAAGAAACAGAGCGTCGACTCCTCTTTATGCTCCGCAAACCAAGTCGCTCGCCAAGGGTACTCCCGTGGATCCGCAGGCGAATCAAACAACATCACGGCACAGTCCAGCCGACCGCGATTGGGCGGCAGTACCTTGACGTAGATCTCGCCCGCGTACCAGTGTCGCAGCGTATCGCGAATGTCGATCCCATCGCGAATGCTCGTCGTGAATTTCTCGGTCTTCACCAAGTCGACGCCCATCGCTTCCCGGGCTCGATCAAAAACCGCTTGGCGAAAGTTTTCAATCTGCACATCCTCTGGTGGCCAACTGCACTGGCTGTACGGATTCCAGCGATGACTCCACTCCTGCCGCTGTCGCTCACTCGGCCGAGGCTCAAGCTCCAGCCGGCTCCACTGCAACGGCGGGCCCGGCAAACGACTCTTAGCCCGGAACACCTCGCCATCGATCGCCGCTGCATCCAACCCCATACTCAACTCGGGAAGTTCCATTCCTTCCGTCTTGTGCCGTTTGTATTCCTTTGCGACATCCAGTACCTGAATCGCAAACGCGTCCCCAGCCATCTGCTTGGCCGCCACGACAATCGTCGCCAGTTGCGGCGTGAACCCTCGCTCGATCAAGGTCAGGTTACGGGTGTACTGCAAGCATTGAGCGAGCAACTTCGGCGTGATCTTTCGAGCCCGGCGACCTTGCTCACGCAGGTATCGCTCGCGCGCAACCAGCAGCAATTGCTTCACGCCATCAATCGCCAGCGTCCGATCGTCTCCCAGTTCGGCTCGCGCTTGCTCGTACAACTCCGTCACAAACGGCAATTCCCCCAGCAGAAAATACAGCGTCTCCGAATTAACCGCGTGCAGTTCCGGTTCGGCGACCTCTTCCTCGTTCGGTCGGCTCAACTCCCGATTGAAAAACGCCTCGCGAATCCAGGGCCACTCCGTAATGCCGCAGACAAACAGAATCCGCTCAAAATCAACCGACAATTGACGAAGTTGCCAAGCCATCTCCGCAACGCGGGCTTGCCACTGCAGGTTCTCGGGGGCCTGCAAAAAGGGGAGCACTGCCGAAGCATACTGCGGAATCGAAACGAACTTTAGCGCATAAGCGTCCGGTAACACGCGCGCGTGCGGAGAAAAAACTCGCGTCGACAAGTCAATGAACCGCCGAGGCATCCGCTCACCCATCGCCGTCCGCAGCGCAGCGATAACCGGCTGGCAAGGATCCATCGGCACGTAATTCAGCGACGGTGCTGTTTTCTTCTGTTGTGATTCGTCGCTTTGCCACTGCGCTGAAAAAGGCGATTGCTCCCGCGAGATGACCGATGTGATCCGCGGAAACTCCAGAATCCCCTGCTCCACCGCGGGCTGAAACTCGGCTGGTAAAGGAACCGCCAAGCAGTCGAACTGATGGAGTTCCATCAGCCTACGGACTTCCCAGGCAAAGTCCCCACTGCCATGCACCACCGGCAAGACAGTTACCCGCGGACCGATTTCCAGAACTGGATCAATCACCGACTTACCCACTCAAATTATTTCCGCGGCCAAACTCAGATTGCCAACAAAGACTGCTGAAGAACTTAGCGAGACTCCTCGTCCTGATCCGAGTCATCCTCGTCTTCTTCATCCAGATCAAAGTCCGGATCCATCAGGTCTGGGTGCAGCGGATTGTTCGGGTCGAAAAAGAAATCGCCAAAGCCGAGCGGGACC
>JBJTQD010000576.1:0-4498 GCA_046075445.1 Planctomycetota bacterium | reverse complement strand
GGAGTTCTTCACGAAGCTCGGTCTGAGCCTTTTCCATCTCTTCGCGCGCCTGTTCCAGCTGCTTGCGAGCCGCTTCCATCTCGGCTTTCAACTGTTCCATCTGCTCGGGGTCAAAGCCCTCGGGCATTCCTTGAATGATTCCCGGCATTGGGACCGCGAAGCCTCGGACTACACCACCTTCTCCGTTTTGCAGGATCTGTACGCGCATTTGCTCCATCTGCTTCTTCAGGGCTTCCATATCCGGGGCCATCCCTTCGCCGTCGACTTGAATATCGAGGCCGATCCCGGGCATGGCAGGCATGCCTGGCACAGGTGGAATTTCAGGACGCTCACCAGGACGAACGACGATTTTCTCTTCTTTGCCTTCACGGATGATTGAGAGCGCCAACTCATCCTTCGCTTCGCCGGCCTTCTGCACGGCCTCAATCAACTGCTCGCGGCTACCCAGTTCTGAATCGTTGGCGTAGAGCAAGATGTCCCCCGTCTGCAGTCCCGCCTTCTGGGCTGGCGAATCGATAGTTACATCAAGCACCTGCAGCCCAGCCTTTTCGCCCAGCCGAAGCTCTTCGCGGGTCGCGTCATCGACTGGTTCGCACACGACGCCAATGAAGTACTTGCTCATCTGAACGTTGGGTGGCATGAATCCCGGCACAGCGGGGACTGGCATCGCATCGCCTTCCAACTGAAATCCAAACCCGCCGCCGTCCAGCTCAATCTCTTGCTGCTTGCCGTCCGGCCCAACGATGATCGCCTTGCCCATTACTTTGCGTTCGACTTTGCCATCCTTGTTGGTCTCTTGAGCCGACTGAGTGATCGTGATGCTTCCGTTACCTTCGATTGGGATTTCAGTCTTCTTTCCGTCCTTGTCGATCACGATGATCGATTTGCCTTGAACCTGCAGCGGCTCCTGCGGAGGCAGGGCTTGTCCTTCGACAACGCGAATCGTTTGAATTCCTTGCGGCGCCGGTTTTGCTTCCTGAGCGCGCACGGCAGTCAGTCCAAACGGCAGGCTGAGCACGAGTGCGAGGGAGAGTGAAAATTTAGTCAGCTTCATTGCGTCAGTTCCTTTGAGATTTCGGCAGGTTGATTTGGGGAGAGGGAAAATATCCCGGTCGTTAATAGTGGTTTGCGGTTGTTCTGTGAAGTCCCGTTTTTGCTCGGAGCTTGGTGCTTATTGGCCGTAAGAGCGAATCTTTAAGTCGTTGTAAGGCACCTTGATTTTGGCTCCGCCTGGGAATCGACCATTAATGTATTTCACTTCGGGTTCCAGTTCCAAGCCCGCGCGGCGGAACTGGGACTGAACTTCCGGCGGAATCGCGGCTCGAGCCGGATCGTATCCCAGCCGTTGGGCGTCTGCTTCGAAGAGCAGCGGCACGGTAGTATTCGGAATCGGTTGGCCCTGCTCATCTAGCAGCTGAAACATGTAAGGGCCCGAGCCGCCGACTTGATTGTTTGCGTTGCCGCCATTTGAGCTGGCGATGAGGTTTGTCTCCGCAGAACCTTGGCTCCCTGCTTGTCCCCGGCCTGCAAAGAAGCCGAGTCCAGCCGCACAGAGCATCATCGCAGCGGCGGACAACCAGAGTCCGGTGTTTCGCCAGGCGGAAGTCGGTTTGGCAGCTGAGCCAGGCATGCCGCCAGCCGCGAGGGGAGTCGCGGCTGGCGACGCTGCCGGTTCAAGAACGCGATCTTCGTCCTGCGAGAAACGCCGAGCCTCGCTGGAGAAAATCCGATCCTCGACGAAAGCGACCGCCAATTCGCGCCAGAGTTCCGGCTGCGAGTTGGCCGTTCGCAGCAACTGCTGGACCTCCGGACGAGAGAGCTCGCCGTCGATCAAGCGTTGGATCTGCAAATCATGTTCGAGGTTCTTGGGCATAAGTGGTCTGTGAGGCAGGTGAAACAGGGAAGCTAAAAATTCTGACTAATCAATCGCCGCAGTCGCTGTCGCGCTTTGAGCAATCGGTATTCAATCGTTTTGACTTTCGCGCCGGTGTGCCGGGCCAGTTCTTCGTAAGTCCAATTTTCGGTGTACTTCAGCAGCAAGATTTCGCGGTCTCGCGGTTTTAGCTTGGCCAGTGCCCGCTGGACATCCGCCTGCTGTTCGCTCGCCATGATCCATTCCAGTGGCGAGGTCGACTGCTCGGCAGCGGGTTCCTGTTCGGCGACCAGCGGTTGCCATTGCCGCCGCTTAGTGCGTCGATGGAAGTTGATCGCTTGTCGAACGGTCAGGCGATAAAGCCAAGGGGCAACCTTGCCGGGATTGGTCGGTCGCGACGGTTGGCGTAAGACCGCCAGTGCGACCTCCTGCAGCAAGTCATCTGCTGCATGGGAATCGCCGACGCGCGAACGAAGCACCTTGAGCATCCACTCGCGGTTGCGCTCCAGTTCCTCGGTCCAGTCGATCGTTGCTGCGGCCGTATCCAGCATGGTTTGGTTTCTTTGGTTTGCTCTCTGCTCCGCCCTGATAGTCGCTCGACCGCGGAGCCTCCCCAGAATTTTTTCGAATTTCCGCAAAAAGGCCAGACAGCCTGAAAATCTTCGTTATTTGAGAATATCCCCGAGCTAGCGGGGCGATGGGGGCTTCGGTAACAATTGCGGAGGATCGCAGTGGATGGACGAGGTGTCCGTCCCGCAGAACCGCTTCCCCACTTTAGTCGAAGACCCCGCCGCGCATGTCGGATTTCCAGCTTTCCCAGCCGCTCAATTGGTCGACTCTCGCTCAGCATTACCGCCAAAGTATCGCCTTCGAAATCGATTCCGAGTCAACGGCCCGAGTCCAGCGGAGCGCTGCGGCCCTCCAGGAGATTCTCTCCAGTGGCCGGACCGTTTACGGGATCAACACCGGATTTGGATTGCTCGCAGAGAAGCGAATCTCCACGGCCGACTTGGCTCAGCTGCAAACGAACCTGGTGCTCTCGCACGCCTGCGGTACGGGGCCGGCGCTCGACGCCGGTGTGGTGCGGCTGGTCTTGCTGCTCAAGCTGCATTCGCTGGCTCAAGGTTATTCCGGCGTGCGGATGATCGTGCTGCAGTATCTGGCGGCGTTACTCAAAGCCGACGCGCTGCCGGTGATCCCGGCTCAAGGTTCGGTAGGAGCCAGCGGCGACTTGGCTCCACTCGCCCATCTCACTGCGACGCTGATCGGCGTCGGAGAAATTTCGTATCGAGGCGAAGTCCTTCCGGCAGCCGCTGTACTGCAGCAACTGGGACTGACGCCGCTGCAACTGGGAGCGAAAGAGGGACTGGCGCTGCTAAATGGAACTCAAGTCAGCACGGCGCTGGCGATCGCTGGTTGGCTGGAGACCTGCAAAGTCTTTGCTGCGGCGCTGGTGGCCGGAGCGATGAGCGTCGATGCAGCGATGGGAAGCGACACGCCCTTCGATCCGCGGATCCATCAGATTCGCCAGCACCAAGGCCAGCGCGACTGCGCGGCGGCTTATCGCGCCCTGATGGCCGACTCCGAAATTCGGGCCAGCCACGTCGACTGCTCTCGCGTCCAAGACCCGTATTCGCTCCGTTGCCAGCCGCAAGTGATGGGCGCGGTGCTAGACCAACTGCGTTACGTTGCCACGCAATTGCTCAATGAAGCGAATAGCGTCACCGACAATCCGCTTCTTTTTTGGGACACAGGCGAAAGTCTCTCGGGCGGTAATTTTCATGCCGAGCCGGTCGCTTTGGCCGCGGATGCGCTGGCAACCGCGATTGCCGAGATTGGTTCGCTGAGCGAACGCCGCATTGCGCTGCTAATCGACCGGCACCTCAGCGGCTTGCCTCCGTTTCTGGTCGAGAACGGCGGGCTGAACTCTGGATTCATGATCGCGCAGGTAACCGCGGCAGCGCTGGTCAGTGAAAACAAAGTGCTGGCTCATCCCGCTTCGGTCGACAGCCTACCGACTTCTGCCAACCAAGAGGATCACGTCAGCATGGCAACGCACGCGGCGCGGCGCACTTTGGCGATGGCTCGCAACACGGCAACAGTCGTGGCCATCGAGTTGCTCGCCGCCGCACAGGGGCTGGACTTCCGCAAGCCACTGCAGACCTCGCCGCGGCTACTGGCGGCTCATCAACAAATCCGTAGCCGAGTGCCCTTCTACGCCGAGGATCGCTACTTCGCTCCGGACATTCAGCAGATTCTGCAGCTAGTCGAATCAGGATGGTTTGTGGAGCGTTGTGAATTGAGTGTGGTTTGAGCGACGGAGAATTCGGAAGCGGGAATGCGGAAGTAAAAAGCCGAGATACTTTCTACTTCCTACTCTTCGTTTAGCCCGTAGCCAACGGCGAGGTGCAGCGCAAGTGCACGCAACATTCGAGCAATACGGCCACCACCCGACGCAAGTTCGGCGGTGGCCCGTCTTCGTCAGCCGGGTCTTCGCGCCAGCCCCCGGTTGGGCAGCTTGAGTGGTTTACGAAACCAAAGTCTGTAGCTGGCTAGTCACGCCTCCACCGACGCGAGGTCGGGTGGTGGTCAGCCCAAACATGTTGTACGCGCACTTGCGCAGCG
>JBJTQD010000575.1:0-1612 GCA_046075445.1 Planctomycetota bacterium | reverse complement strand
CAATACCGTTGAACGAAGCTAATTTTTTGGTTCCGGTTTTCTACAGGTCGTGCAAGCAATCACTGTTCCGAGCAGCCATTGTGCAAGCAAAAAGCCAATGGTTCCTTCGTTGAAGGGTATTGGGGCTAAACGAAAAGCTGGCTACGGGCAAAAAGAAGAGGATGACGCCTTGCAGGCGGGACGAGGAGAGCTCAGAGCTCCTTTGCGGAAGTTGACGAACACTGCGGGATGAAAATTTTCGATTCCTTGCTCCCACCCTTGGAAGGAGCTTTCCGTGTCGAGATAATGCAAAGAGTTCATAATCGCTTCGCTGTGGAGGTTGTTCTCATGCCAAAAGTCAAACTGGCCCGCTTGGCTTATTCTCGTTCTGGAGACAAAGGCGACGGAAGCAATGTCGGAGTGGTCGCATATTCACCGGAGATTTACGCCTTTCTCAAACGCAGCTTAACGGCCGACGTCGTGAAGAAGCACTTCCACGAAATCTGCAAAGGCGAAGTCGACCGCTATGAAGCGGACAATCTTTTAGCGCTGAATTTCATCCTCCACGACTCGCTCGGTGGAGGCGGAAGCGAGAGCCTGAAAACGGATGCTCAGGGTAAAACTCACGGCTTGGGGATGCTCCAGTTGGAACTGGATGTTCCCGCAGACCTAAAATTGCAGGGTTAAAGCTGCTTGGTCATGGCTGGTCAGTTTCCTGTCTTAAACCATTAAAATCTGGCCAATCGCATCGCATTGCCGGTTAGCCGCCGACTGGGAATTTGCTCGAGGGGACGGAACAAAACCCCGAAATCTCAGCGTTTTTGACCCAAAACGTGGCTCTCCGAGGAGGCTGCAGGCGACTTCTGGCGGATGGAAACACAGGCTCAGCCTTGGGCTGAGATCCTTACCAGAAGGTTGCTGATTTAGTGAAAAAAGCCACCCAAAGAGAATTGACTGTGATCTTTGGCTCTGTCATGCTATCTGGCACGTTTGGTCGGTGTCTGCTCCATCAGTCCCTGTGAAGAATGTTTTTCGCGGATGGGGCAATCACATCGGGCTTTTGCATTTGGTGATTGGTGAGTCTCTCTTAGAGCCGATACTTTTGCCGGTTTTGTCAGAGCAGCGGTTTTTTTGGCATAGTGACCAAACGCGATTTGAACGTCGGAGATTTTTGATGACCAATATTTATGTAGGCAATCTTTCCTTCCGTCAGACAGAAGAAGAATTGCGCACAAGCTTCGAGGCTTACGGTGCCGTAACCTCGGTGAAGATTGTGAAGGATCGTGAAACCGGTCGCTCGCGCGGTTTCGCCTTCGTCGAAATGCCAAATGCTGACGAAGCTCAACAGGCGATCGAAGGCCTCAACAACCAAAGCGTTGGCGGCCGACAGATCACCGTCAACGAAGCTCGCCCGAAGCCAGCTGGCGATGGCGGCGGCGGTGGTGGTGGCGGCTATCGTGGCGGTGGCGGTGGTGGCTGCGATCGCCCTCGACGCTACTAAACCAGGCCTACGCTACTTCGCGTTTGCTGAAAACATCCGAAACAAAAATGGAACAGCCCGCCGGAAACCCGACGGGCTGTTTTTTTGTGTAAACAAAACGGATTCTTCATCCCAAATTCAAATTCGCGAGAC
>JBJTQD010000574.1:0-8126 GCA_046075445.1 Planctomycetota bacterium | reverse complement strand
CAGCGAGTTCAAAGAGTTTTTCCCTTACAACGCCGTTCACTATTTCGTCAGCTATTACGACTACTACCAGCCGGAAGCTTACATCCCTCAGCGCGATATCTACATCGAAAAAGACGCTTCGATCAATGAAGAGATCGACCGCCTACGACTTGCCACCACCAGTTCGCTGGTCAGCCGCTCGGATGTGATCATCGTCGCCAGCGTCAGCAGCATTTACGGCCTCGGATCGCCCGACGACTACCGCAAGATGGTCGTTTCCCTGCGCAAAGGCGAACAGCGCGACCGGGACCAAATGCTCTCGCAACTGGTCGACGTCCTTTACCAGCGGAACGACATTGCCTTCGAACGATCGAAGTTCCGGGTCCGCGGAGACTCGGTCGAAATCTGGCCGAGCTACGAAGAGTACGCTTTCCGCGTTGAGTTTTGGGGCGATGAAATCGAACAGCTCTCGATCATCCATCCGGTCAGCGGCGAAGTGCTCAGCAAGCACGACCAATTGTTTGTCTATCCAGCCAAGCACTTCGTCACTCCCGAGTCGCGGATCAAATCGGCGATTGAAGTGATTAAGCAGGAACTCGCCGAGCAACTTGAGTTCTTCCGCAAGGAAGGCAAATTGCTGGAAGCCCAGCGGCTCAGCGCCCGCACTCGCTTTGACATCGAAATGATGGAACAGGTTGGGCATTGTCCGGGGATTGAAAACTACAGCCGCCCGCTTGCCGGCAAAGCGCCTGGCGAAACCCCAGATACGCTCTACAACTTCTTCCCCAAGGACTACCTGCTGTTCATCGACGAGTCGCACGTCACCATCCCCCAGATTCGGGCGATGTACAGCGGCGACCGCAGCCGCAAAATGACGCTCGTCCAGCACGGCTTTCGCCTCCCGTGCGCACTAGACAATAGACCGCTCAAATTCGAAGAGTGGGAAGAGAAAATCTGCCAAGTGGTCCACGTCTCCGCGACGCCGAACGACTATGAGTTGGACAAAACCGGCGGCGAAGTGGTCGAGCAGGTGATTCGGCCAACTGGATTGCTCGACCCGGAAATCGAAGTCGTCACGGCCAGCGGCCAAGTCGCCCACCTGCTGGAGCAAATCAAACTACGGCGGACGGTCGGCGAGCGAGTGCTCGTCACGGCACTAACCAAACGGCTGGCCGAAGACCTTTCGGCTTACCTCTGCGAAAACGGAGTCGCCTGTAAGTGGTTGCACAGCGAACTCGATGCGTTCGAACGAGTCGACTTGCTGCGCGACTTGCGGTTAGGCAAATTCGAAGCACTCGTCGGGGTCAACCTCCTCCGCGAAGGGCTCGACCTCCCGGAAGTTTCACTCGTTGCGATTCTCGACGCCGACAAAGAAGGCTTTCTCCGCAGCGAAACATCGCTCATCCAGACGATCGGCCGCTCGGCCCGAAATGTGAACGCCAAAGTGATTCTCTACGCGGACCGGATCACCGAAGCGATGCGGAACGCGATTGCCGAAACGGCTCGGCGCCGCAAACTACAGCAAGACTTCAATCAAGCGCACGGCATTACACCCCAGACCGTCAAGAAAAACATTGCTCAAGGAATTGAGTCTGAAGTAGCTGCTCATCGCCAAGCCAACGAGATGGTGGGCCGAACGGACGAGCAGGTTTACATCACCGAAGAGTACATTAACGAACTCGAGCAAGAGATGCTCCAAGCGGCCGAAGCTCTGGAGTTCGAACGCGCTGCCGCCCTACGCGACCGAATCACCCACATGCGAGATGCAATCGGCGAGCCGCTCTCCGCCGTCCGAGAACAATCCGGCGGCTTCAAAGGCCGAGGCAAAAAGGGAAAACGCGGCCGAGTCCCCAGACCAAAAGCCGACGGCTAGTTTTAACAGAAAGTTCTCTCGGCATCGCCCCACTCGGCGCTAGGCGATGGTCTCCCGACCTCGCCCGAACGGCGCTAGGCGATGGTCTCCCGACCTCGCCCGAACCCTAAGCCGCACTTCACCCCAACCGGCAATCTCGCTTCAGCCCTACAAATTCCCGCGCCGTTCCTGCTCCAGTTCCAGCGACTCAAACAGCGCCCGGAAATTTCCCTTGCCGAACGATTCGCTTCCGCGGCGGCAGATAATCTCAAAGAACAAAGTCGGGCGATCCTGCAGCGGCTTAGTGAAGATCTGCAGCAAGTAGCCCTTGTCGTCGCGGTCGACCAGCAAACGCAAATCCTTGACCACATCCGTGTCTTCCTTGATTTCACCAACCCGTTCCCACACGGTTTCGTAATAAGTGTCGGGAATCCGCAGGAAATCAACGCCCCGCTGTCGCAGCTTGGCAACGGTATGCAGTTCGTCCTTCGTCAGCAGAGCCAAGTGCTGAATCCCTGGCGTGTTGTTATGCCACTCGAGGTATTCCTGAATCTGGCTCTTCTTCTTGCCATGAGCCGGTTCGTTGATTGGAATTTTGATCAGTTCACGCCCCGAGTCCATCACCTTCGACATCAAAGCCGAATACTCAGTCGAGATGTCCTTGTCATCAAAGCTCTTGAAGAGTTTGAAACCGAGCACATCTTCATACCATTGCACCCAGTGATTCATCTTTCCAAGCTCCACGTTCCCGACGCAGTGGTCCACGTAGAACAAGCCGACCGGGTTAGCTCGGTTGTAGGCGTTGATCGCCAAGTCGCTGGTCGGAGCATACTTGGGCATGAACTGCTCGCCCCGTTTCACTCGTTCCAGCACATAATCGCCGCTGCGGGAGACAAAGCTGTGAATCGTTCGGCCGAACGTCTTGATGCCCGACATCACGACCGTGCCGCGCGAATCGCTAATCACTCGCGGCTCGTACGCCGACTCAGCCCCATTCTTCAACGCTTGCTCATAAGCCGCGACGGAGTCTTCGACCGTGAACGCGATGTCTTTGATCCCATCGCCGTAGAGCCCGACTTCTTGCTGAGCCGGATGATCCTTGTGCAGCCCCGTCGTGATCAAAAAGCGAATATTGCCCTGAGTCAGCAAATAGGTGGCGTCCTCTCGCGACCCAGTCGTCAGGTCCGAGACCTGTTCGATTTCAAAGCCAAAGCTCTGAGCGTAAAAGTAGGCGGATTGCTTGGCATTGCCGACGTAGAAACGAACAAAGTCCACATCAATCAGCCGCAGGGGATCATTCGACTTCTGGGCTTGAGTAGAAGATTGGGGAAGACTGGTGGTGCTCATGCATTTCTCCTGCGACTGACGCCAAACCTTTTTGGTGGCGGCCTATTCATTCAATTTGATTTCTAAGTCCAGCCGAACGCATTGCCAATGCGTCAAACATGCCCACGACTTGATACGTCTAATTCTGGCCGATTGCCGAACGAGGTCAACAGGTTCGAGGAAGTCGAGCGGGGAAGTTATCGCTTTATTTTCTCGCCAGCTACTTCGAAAGCAGATGCTGGACTGTTTACCAGCGATGGTAGGCGGGATGTCCCGGTTTAACTGCGACAAAAACTCCCTCGCAGGTCGCGGTCACTTCGGCCTCGGCTTTCAGCTCCCCGCCGATGCGTGCTCGCCGCTCACTCGATTCGATTACCCAAGCCCGCAACTCCAGCGGCTCGGCAATCGGCGTCGGCTTTAGCATCTTAATCGTGTACTCGGCGGTAACCGTGCAGGGAGGCGCTAGTAACTGTTGCCGCTGCATCAAGTGCCAAGCAGCCATCCAGTTGCAGTGACAATCGAGCAACGAGCCGATAATCCCCCCGTTGAGCATCCCCTCGAAGGCTTGATGTTTCAGCTCGGGCTGGAAGCTGGCGACCAGTTCCTCGCCGGCCACAAAACTTCGCAGTCTCAGACCTTCGCGATTTGCCGGCCCGCAGCCGAAACAGATTCCCTGCGGGGCGTATGTTTCCTGAAGACTCTTCGCTTCGCTCATATCCGTTCAATCATCCGCTGGGGAAAATGAAATCGCTTACTCGGGCTTGCGGAGCAACATCACGGTCTGCCGAACATGATGTCGTGGCAAAATCTGGACGACGTCAAAGAAACGCCCCCAGACATTCCTCAGGTAGTTGTCTGAGTGGAAGACCTGGGCGCGATACGGCCCCTGCTTCTGATGTCGGTAGACCGTTCGGCAATCGGGCATCTGCTGATGGACGGCCGTTGCAAAACCGGGATCAACTTTGAGGATCGCCTGAATCAGCCGATTGTTTGGATTGTCCATCTCACCGCGGAGGACTTCCCAAGTCGACTCGTTGTGGACCGTCAAATAAGCCATCCCCCCGGGACGCAGCACACGGCGCAATTCCGCCAGCCAAGCCGTCTCGAAAGTATCAATGTGAGTGAACACTGAAAACGCTGTGACTACGTCGAAGTAATGATCGGGAATCGGCAGCATCGGCAGCGTGTGATTGAAAATCGGCTTGACCCGCTGCGGCAAATGTTCGTAGAGCCAGCGAATATGGCGCTGGTTGATATCGCTCCCCCAAATTTCAGAAATCTCCGTCTGAGCCACAAAGTGACGCAGCACGCGCCCCGATGCGCAACCAAAATCAAAATAACGGCGAATCTCGACGCCAAGTTGCTCCGCGGCTCGTCGAACCTTCAAGCAATCCGCCAGGCCCGAAGCCCAGTACTGCACATCCAAACCGGGCGAGTAGCCTTCGCGATCCTCCGGCGCCGGAATCGGCCACGTATCGCGTCCTGCCAATTCGCGGAGGTCGGCTCCCGCAAGCAGCTCCGGCGTAACCGCTTTCGCATGCTGACTGAACTCCTCGTCGCTCCGTTCGCTGACCGGCGGCAGATTCTCGAACGGAGCGGTATCCAGCGTATTCCGCGAGATGTCATCTTCCCAAGGCTCAGGACGCATCCGTGCTTCGAGCTGCTCGACCTTACGACTGAGCCGCTGGAGCGTTTGAGCCTCACTCTCGCCTGTTTTACTCATACCGAAAACCATCCGTTGTTACTCCGCCAATCCAGCCCGAATCCGCTCGACATTTCTCCGGCTGATTTTCCGTCGCCTGTCGATTCTTGCCAAGACGAGTATCCCCTCTGCGTTCCGCATTCTTCCAACGCGAACGCAACGCCGCTGGATAAGCCTGAGCCCGATTCACGATAAAAACAGACAACCGCTGAATCAAAAGCCGGCCGCCTGGCCATCCTTGCGGGACTCAGACGCTCCGTAGTAAACATCATTTTCAGGGTCGTATCGAATTCCCTGATAGCCACCGTAATTGCCAACTTCAAAGCCAACCTTGTGTCCACGTCCAAGCAGGTCGCGAATCGTAGCGTACTCGAATCCAGACTCCAGCACGACGCTTCCCCCATCGGTCATCCGTTCTCCTGTCGGTTCAGAAGATCCATTGTGCAGGATTCGCGGTGCGTCACCCGCTTCTTGAATGTTCATCCCAAAGTCGACAATGTTAGTGATGATCTGCACGTGACCTTGTGGCTGCGTCGCCCCACCCATCACGCCAAAACTCAGGAAAGGCTTGTTGTCTTTCGTGACGAACGCCGGAATGATCGTGTGAAACGGTCGCTTGCCCGGTGCATACGTGTTGAAATTGCCCGGAGTCATATCAAACATCTCGCCGCGGTCCTGCAAACAAAAACCAAGTCCATCCGGGCAGAGCCCCGATCCAAACCCGCGGTAGTTGCTCTGAATCAGCGAAACCATATTTCGATCCTGGTCGGCAACGGTAAGGTAGATCGTGTCACCATCTTCCAAGGCAGGATTTCCAGCCTGAACCCGCTGCGCCGCCCGGCGTCCGATCAGTTTGCTTCGCTGCTTCAGGTACTCGTCCGAAATCAGCTCGGCGGTTGGCAGCTTGTGAAACTCTGGGTCAGCGTAAAACTTCGCCCGGTCCTCGAAAGCTAACTTCTTTACTTCGATAAACCAGTGCAGGTGGCTGGGGCTGCCGAATCCGGCTGATTTAAGGTCGAACTCGCGAAGCATTCCCAGCATCTGCAAAGCGGCAATCCCTTGGCCGTTCGGGGGCAATTCCCAAACTTGGTATCCGCGATAGTCGACCGAAACCGGGTCGACCCACTCCGAACGATGATTCGCCAAGTCCTCGTAAGTGATGTAACCGCCCACTCGCTCCATAAAGCCAGCGATCGTTTTGGCTGTCTCGCCTCGATAGAACTCATCACGGCCATTGCGAGCGATTTTCTCCAGCGTCCCCGCGAGCGCGGGATTGCGGAACAGTTCGCCCTTGCGGGGCGCTTTGCCGCCCGGCAGGAAGGTCTCGGCAAATCCCGGGTAACGAGCCAACCCCTCGCTCCGGTTCCAGTAGTAGGCGATCAATTCCGAGACCGGGAATCCATCGCGGGCGTAATCAATTGCTGGCTTGAGCACGCGGTCCATCGGCAGCTTGCCAAACCGCCCGTGCATTTCAAACCACCCGTCAACGCAGCCCGGCACAGAGACAGGTAGCGGACCGAGCGAGGGAATCAGCTCGCGATTCTGCTTAGCCAGTTCCGCTTTCATTTGCTCAAACGAGAGCGACTTCGGCGACCGCCCACTCGCATTTAGTCCGTAGAGTTTTTGCTCCTTCTGAATCCAGACAATCGCAAACAGGTCGCCGCCGATCCCGTTACCTGTCGGCTCCATCAGACCCAGCGTGGCATTTGCTGCGATCGCCGCATCAATGGCATTCCCGCCAATGCGCATCACATCGAGCGCAACTTGCGTGGCCAGCGGCTGGCTGGTCGCCGCCATGCAATTGCGAGCGATCACCTCAGAGCGGGTGGCAAAACTCAAGCCAGTAATCCGGTCTTGAGCCAACAGAGATTTGGCTCCAACCAGCAAGCAGCAAAGAGCGAGGAGAAAACGCCTCATGATTCAGCTCTCCCAAAACACGCGACTGAAAAGCGTGATCTTACAAGAGCCACATCGGTCCCGCGTGGTCGCCGTGCGATTTTCGCGGAAGGAGCCCTATTTTTCGGGGCGAACCCAGACCTGCGCCTCGCCCCGCATCAATTCGGCGAGTCGCAAATACTCACTTTCCATCAGGTCCCGCCGCACCAGCTCGCGCACATCACCCAGTTGCCGCTTGCCGGGCCGCACCTCAAGGCACTTCACCAAATGGACTCCATATCGTGTGGCAAATGGCGGAGCCAATTCCCCTTCGCTCAGCTTAAACGTGGGCTGAGTGAAATCCTCGGGCATCGGCTCGCGCCGCCGAATCCAACCCAAGTCCCCCCCAAGCTCGCGACTGGCAGCGATGGAGTGCTCCCGGACCGCAGCCTCCCAAGTCAGTTCGCCCCGCTGCAATTGCTGGCGAATCTTCTCGGCCAGCTGTATCGCCTGATCGCGGTCTCGCTCCGCCGTCACGGCAAACAAGATTTGCGCCACATGCAGTTCGGTGCCATCAAAATCGCGAGGACTCGCACGAAACCGCTTGGCAAGCTTCTCCTCCGTCAGCGTCGCATCCAGATACTTCTTCCAAGCCAGTTCCCAACCGAACTCCGCTTGCAGCTCAGCCAACGATAACTGCTGCTCCGCCAAATAGTCCGTGAGCTTCTTCTCGACCCGGGCCAGCTCCGACCGGCGTTCGTCGATCCGCCAATCAATTTCGGCTTCGGTCGCCGCAAATCCGTTGTTCGCCAGCCAGAGGTAAACCAGTTCGCGCCGCACCAAGTGTTCAACGGCCGCCCGCCGCAGCGGCGATTGCAGCTCGGTCTTGAGCGGCCAGCCGGGGACCGTCGCTCGCAGGTAAGCTTCGACCCGCGGATCGCGAATCTCTTTCACCCCGACCCGAGCTACCGCTTCTGCGCTATCCGGCTTTGGATCGCTCTGGGACCAAGCAGACTTGGCGGCAAGACAGAGTGCCACGACCAGCGCGAGCTTGAAAAGACTCACCAAACGATATTGGGTAAGGAATGTCCGCAAGTCGCCGCTCTGTTTGCTCACGGCAACTTGATTCCTTTCAGCTCAAACGGAATCTCGACTTTGACAATCGCGGCTGGCGTGCGGTAGATCAGCTTGGCATCCGCGGGATACTCTGGAAAGAGGAACATTACTCCCAGCCGAGTGTTTTCCTGTTGATAGGTTTCCGAGCCGATCGCGTCAATTCTGCGGCCGTCCTTCGTCTCAAGGTAACACTCGTTTTGATAAGCCCAACTTTGATGCGATTCGAGCGCGTTGTTTTCCTCGGAGAAGCTCAGTCCGATCCTCGCGCCGAACAGA
>JBJTQD010000573.1:0-1314 GCA_046075445.1 Planctomycetota bacterium | reverse complement strand
CACTCCTTGAAAGCGGATTCAACCAAGGCCTCTTGTTTCCGTGACTCCAGCAACTTCCCGGCAATTTTTCCGCCGGGGTCGAGCATGCCTTTTTGATGGCGGCTACTCTGGAGAAAACCAGCCATGGAATAGTAGTCTTCCGCTGAAATCGCGTCGAATTTGTGATCATGGCAGCGAGCGCAGCTGACCGTCAGCCCCAGAAATGATTTCGTCAGCACATCGATCTGATTGTCGATATGCCCCGCTTCGTCCCCTTTCACATCAACGGGCGAATGAGTCTCCTCGCCAAAGTACCAAAAGCCGGTGCCAATCAGCGACTCGTTGTACTGCTCAGTCGGATTCAGCCGCGGCGTGGGCAGGAGATCGCCAGCGACCTGTTCTTTGATGAACTGGTCATAGGGCAGGTCGGTGTTAAACGCGCGGATCAAGTAGTCGCGATAGCGAAACGCTTCGTGAATCGGGTAATCGAATTCATGACCATAGGTTTCAGCGTATCGAGTCAGATCCATCCAGTGCCGCGCCCAGCGCTCACCGAATTGCGGCGAAGCGAGCAAGCGGTCGACGACTTTGGCGAAAGCCTCGGGCGAAGCGTCCTCAACAAAATTCTTGATCTCTTCTGGGCTGGGAGGCAGCCCGACCAAGTCGAAATAAACTCGCCGCAAAAGAACCGCCCGCTCCGCATCGCTCGCGACTTTGACGTTTGCGGACTCAAGTTTAGCCAGAATAAACCGGTCGATCGGGTCGCGAACCCAGCTGTTATCGCCCACTAGCGGCGGCTGCGGTTTGGAGATGGCCTGCCAGCACCAGTGTTCGGCTTTGCGTTTGGCCAGGTCAAACCCCTCTTCGCTTTTCTGTTTCGCACCAGCCGTTTCGGCTGGCCAAGGGGCTCCACGTTTGACCCACTCGGTCAGCAACTCGATTTCTTCAGCGGGCAATTTCGAGTCCGGGGGCATATCGTTGTCCCCCGTGTAGCGAATCGCTTGGACGAGCAGGCTTTCGTCGACGTTTGTCAAATCGATTGCCGGTCCGGTATCGCCGCCGTCGAGAATTTCGGCTCGCGAAGTCAGGTGCAGCCCGCCAGAGTCTTCTTCGTCGCCATGGCATTCATAGCAGCGTGCGACCAGGATTGGACGGATTTTTGCTTCAAAAAACTCGAGATCCGCTGCGGAAAAGGTGTCCTGTCCATAGATATGGCCAGCGCAAGCCATCGCCCCAAGCAGTAAACAAACGATCCATAGCGCGGTAGGCAAAGTTCTAAAAACCGAAGTCTGTTGTACGTCCGACTGCATTTCATCTTCCTTGGCAAGTGCTTAA
>JBJTQD010000572.1:0-6269 GCA_046075445.1 Planctomycetota bacterium | reverse complement strand
GCCGGCTGATAACTGCCGGGCAGTTGCCGGGGGAGGGCCTCGGGGACGAAGCTTTCGGCGATCAGCGACCACTTCTCGACTTGCGAGCCAAACCAGTCTCGCAGTTGGGCTTGCACTGGTTCACGCAGCGCCGTCGCTTGGTCGCGGCTGCTCGCCATCGCCGTGACGCTGATCAGCGACTTGCCTGCGGGTGCGTAGCTCGATGCGATGTTGCTCGGAATCGAGAGATGGGCGATTGGCCCGGTCAGTTCTCCGTTGAGCATCAGCATGCGCGTTGCATGCGGCGCCTGAGGAGCGGCAAACGAGAAGCAGACAGTGCTTTGAAATTCGGTTGGCTGCAGGGCTGAAGCCGGTAGCTTTTCAATTTCCGACTTGCCGAGGAGGTGCGCGGCCGCTGAGCCCTCGGTAGCCAGAACGATGCCCGCGGCGGCGATCTGCTCGCCGCTGGTCAGTTGCACAGATTCAGCGGTCAAACTGGCGACGCGTGTGTTGAGCCGCAGCGACGACTCTGGAAGTCTTGCGACCAGTTGCTGCGGGATCGCCTGCATTCCCTGTTCGGGCAAGGCTGCGTCGCCTTGGGCGAGCATCTTGAAAACGAACTGAAAGAAGCGACAAGAGGTTTCAAGTTTGTTTTCGAGAAACACGCCGCTGAACCAGGGGCGGAAAAAGCGGTCGACAAGGTCGCGGGAGAATCCGCAAGTCTTGAGCAGAAAGTCAACTGTGCTCTCGTCGGGGCCGGAGAGAATCGCGTCGTTCGATTGACGGACCAGCCGACTGCGAAGTTTCGCCAGTCGCCAGCGGTCGCCGAGTGTGCCGACTCCATTCAGCAGCGTCGCCAGTGCGGAACTCGGACGCCGCCACGGGTCGCTCATTTCGACGAACCGCCCTTTGGTTCGGATTAAGGCACCTGGCTGAAAGTTGCGGAGCTTCAGGGCTGCGTAATCGAGTCGCTTTCGCGCCTCGGGGTAAGCCGTTTGCAAAACTTGGAAGCCGCGGTCGATCAGAAAGCCATCAACTCGGTCGCTGCGAAGGCGACCGCCCCAGCGGTCGCTCGCTTCGACGATCAAAAAGGGGATGCTGCGGTGATTCAGTTCGGTTGCCGCAGCGAGGCCGGCAAGTCCTCCGCCGATAATTACGATTGGCATTTGGGAGTTCACGATTTCGCTTCCAAAACCTCGCCGGTCATTTGGATGGAGAGCTTAGAGTGGCGGCAGGTGAAGGCGTGGCCTCATTGACAGATTGATTCTTTGCCGCTCGCGAGATGTTTCGCAGCATTCCCGAGAAGACGAAAAAGTGTAGCGGGGAAACGCCGTACCAGTAAACGAGGCCGAAAAGCCCAAGCGGGTCAAACAGGGCCGTCTGACGGATCTCGCTTCCACCCGGAACCGGGGTGACTTCGAATTCAAGCCACGCCCGCCCCGGCAACTTCATTTCGGCCGCCAAACGGAGTCGCCGATCGGGCTCATACTCTTCTACTCGCCAGAAGTCGCAGGTGTCCCCAACGCAAAGCGTATCCGGGTCGCGTCTTCCGCGCCGAGTTCCCACTCCACCGACCAGCAAGTCCATGAACCCGCGAATGCTCCAAAGCCAATTCGCGTAGTACCAGCCGGTTCGTCCGCCAATCCGGCTGATCGGAGCAAAGGCTTGAGCCGGTGGCACCGGAACGAAAGCCGTTCGCGAATCAACCAAACGCGAGCCGAAACGCGTACCGCCCCATAATTTAGGGCGACCTCCCGAGGAAAGCGCATCAGACCAACGAGTGGTCGCAAATTCATGGTCTTCGTTCGCCAGTGCACGAGCGATTGCCTCGCTCAACCCTCTCGGGTGAATTCCAGGGAACGTCAAAGCTGCCAGATTGTTCGAAACGAGCGTCGGGTTCTTCAGACTGTCGATCAGCTTGCGACCAACCCGGGCGTAGAGCGGCGTGACCAATCCGAGCCAAAGGCTGGAGAGATAAGGAGTGAGCAGTGGTACGGGGATCATCAAACGACGCAGGCCGCGCTGGCGAGCGTACTCTTGCATGATTTCGCCGTAGGAAGCTTCGTCTGGTCCGCCGATCTCAAAGACTTGGGAGACTTCATGCGAAAGGTCGAGCGACTCGACCAGATAGGAGAGCAAATCCTCGATCGCGATCGGCTGGGCTTTGACCTTCACCCATTTCGGGCAGATCATCACCGGCAGACGCTCGACAAGTGCGCGAATCATTTCGAAGGAGAGGCTTCCCGAGCCAATGACGATCGACGCGCGAAGTTCGATTACCTGATGATGGTGAGCTCGCAAGTAGTCGCCCGTTTCTTGACGACTGCGGAGGTGCGGTGAAAGTTTTTGGCCTGCCGTCGGATCGGAGTTCCCCAGTCCACCGAGGTAGATGATGCGGCGAACACCGGCAGCAGTCGCGGCCGTAGCAAAGTTCTGGGCGGCTCGGCGATCCTCTTCAGCAAAGTCTCCCGTCGTCCCCATCGAGTGGACGAGGTAATAGGCCGTATCGACGCCCTCCATCGCGGCCGCGAGTGTCTCAGGCTTCAGTGCGTCCCCGATGACAACCTCAGTGTTCGCCGAAACGCGGCCATCCAAACCGCCGGGCCGACGAGAAAGGCAGCGAACACGTCGTCCATCACGCTCGAGTTGTTCCAGCAATCGCCCCCCAACGTAGCCGGTCGCTCCAGTCAGAAGCACCAAACGGTCGGAGGTTGTCGAGGCAGTTGATTTGGGCATTACGGTTGCCTAGGTGAGAAGGCGTTTGGGCGATTAAAGGAGCGATTTTGAATTGACTGACAAACGGGGACTCCGTCGGACACTGCGGGACAACCGCAGGTAGGGCTCTGCGGTAACCGCTGGCATCCCGCCAAATCGGTGATTTCCCGCGGTTATCTGTTGGAAAAGCGGGTTGATTACGGTATTCCTTTACCGATTCGAAAAGCTGCCCTATCTTGGGTGGGCAGGGCTTGCTGCCTGTCGAGTCGCGAACAACGCTTTTTGAATGCCGAGGAACCAAAATGGAAGTCCAGACAATTGAGCAACTGAGTCAGCAAAAATGCAAACCCTGCGAGGGTGGCGTTGACCCCTGCCCGCTCGATTTTTCAAATCGCCAATTGAGCAATCTCCCCGGCTGGTTTTTGACTCACAACAACACGCGAATCCGCAAGGACTGGAAGGTCAAGAACTTCCTCCAAGGACTCGCCTTCTTCCAAGATGTGGCCGTTGTGGCTGAGGAGGATGGCCATCATCCCGACCTGCACCTCGAAGGCTATCGCTTTGTCTCGATTGAACTCTGGACACACGCAATTGGTGGGCTGAGCGAAAACGATTTCATCCTCGCGGCCAAGATCGATGAACTGGCGAAAAAATACGCCGTTTAAACTGGTTTTTCTGGCTTGGTAAAGAAGCGGCAGAGGACCTCTCACAGAGGCACGGGGGTGAGGAAGTTGTGAGGGATTTCGCGGTACGGATTGAGTCATCTTGGCGATTTTTTCTGATAGCCTGAGCAGTTCGTTTTAGACAAGCCCAAGAGTCATCCACGTCCTGACTAACCTCTTTTTCAATCAACCCTTCCGCTCTGATTTTCTGACCGGCAGCATCGTACGTTGCTGACCGCAAAACCCTTCCCAGTGGCTCCATGCCCCCGTGAGAGGCCCTCTTTCGGTTTCGCCCGGCAATTCGCTTCACCTCGCCTGTCGGCTACGGGCTAAACGAAGACCTCGCCTAACAGCGAAGGGCTAAACGATGACCTTGCCCGCTGGCGGCGGAGAATCGGCTGATTCGGAGCATCCGCTATAGCTGTTACAGCCCGAACTGCCTGAGCAACTGGAACGAGCAGCACATCCCGATTTTGGTTAACTCAAACTGCCGGTTGTAGCAGCTGCGCGGTAACGGACATTCCGGTTCTACCGGTGGCTCTCAGGATGCCCTGAATGCCTTCCGTAGGGAAAAAGCCAGATGTGTGAGGAGTGTCCGGGAAACCGGGGATTTCAGTTGTAGCTGTCGATACCAAAATCTGGGTCGTTTTGAGGAAAACGAAACGTCGGAATTTGGCAGTTACGAGGATCACTCCCGATGAAACGTCAACAGGTTTCAGCTTTGCTCGTCACTGGATTGGCCACCGCAATGTCTCTGGCGAGCGGTTGCCAAAGCGGTTGGAATTACCCTGTCGCCACACGCGTAGCGACCAGCACGCGAGTCTTTGCGGCGCGGGTTTCGGACTTGGCCTCCAATCGCGGAAGACTGCTTCCCTTTAGTATCAGCGGGACGCGCCGCTTTCAAACGCCTATCGCCAATGCCAATCGCTCAGACCCGCTGCGGCGCACGAATGAAGAACTCGCCAGCTTGCTCGGCACCGACAACGAACTGGTTCAAGCACTAGCCAACCGCGACAACTTCCAACCGCTCCCTTTCGCAGTCACTCCTCAGCCTGAGAAACCGAAATACGCCCCAGAAGTCGTCGAGGACAGCCGTCCATTACAACCGCTCGAACCAAAGGTCGAGGAAAAAACCGAAAAGATCGTCGATGTGAAACCAGCTGAAGTTGCTGAACTGCCCTCAGCCGAGACCTTCGACGCAGAAGATAACGGCGAAGAGGATTTAAGTCCGGACCTTCCGCAGCCAATCAGCGAGGAAGACCGACTGCGCGAAGAGCGCATTCAACAACTGCTTGATTTGCTGGCCAAAGCCGAAGCACTGGCGCAGGAGAACAACGTACCCGAATTGCCGCCGGCTCCAATTATTGAACGAGCGAAGGAAGCCGAGCTGGAGAAAACCGAGCCGCTGATCATTCCCCCGCCACCACAGGCTCCGAAGGAAATCGTCCTCCGAGCGACGGCGACCATGCCTTATCAATCGGTGCGGAGTGAACGCGTTGAGCTGCTCAATGTCCAGCAGATGGCTCCGACAATTCCCGCTCGCCCCGGTATACCAGCAGTCGTTGTCAGTCCGCCCGCTCCGTCGGTGAATGCTCCGGGCTGGGTGAACAGCGAATGGAATAGGGGCTTGGTACCTGACTTCTCCGCACTCGGAGAGGCTGCACCAGAACAAGTTGAATTTGCACCTTTGCCCGCAAGTTCAGAGGCCTTGAATCAAACGCCGACTGCAGATTCCCAGGGCGTTAGCGGTGGTGAATCGAGCCTCGGGAAAATCACCCCCGAAGTCGACAGCAACCCAGCAACCGCCGCGCGGCCAATTCAAAAGAATGAGCAGCGTCGCTAAAGTCGCTGGGCGGGCATCGCCTTAGCTGTTGAGTATCCCCTGCACCAATTCGCCGTGAACATTGGTCAGGCGACGCTGGATGCCGTTGTGATAGTAAGTCAGCCGCCTGTGGTCGATGCCGAACAGATGCAGCACGGTCGCGTGAAAGTCATGCCAAGTGACTGGATTTGCTGCTGCCTTCCAGCCGATCTCGTCGGTCTCACCGTACGCCGTTCCGGGCTTTAAGCCACCGCCCGCCATCCATACGGAGAAACCGTAGCGATTGTGGTCGCGGCCGGTGCCGACTTGATCGGCAGCTGACTGCGTGAAGGGCGTCCGGCCGAATTCCGTGGTGAACATGACCAGCGTATCCTCGAGCATTCCTCGCTGCTTGAGGTCTTGCAACAATCCCGCCACGGGCCGATCGATCCGCTGGGCCTCAATCGCATGATTCTCCAGCACGTTCTCATGAGCGTCCCAGCTGACGCGCGGAGAACCGCCGATTGGACCACCGGAAAAAATCTGCACAAACCGCACGCCGCGTTCCAGCAACCGGCGGCCGAGCAGACATCGCCGGCCAGCGTCGCGCGTGATCTCTTCATCCAGGCCGTAGAGCTTGCGCGTCGTTTCCGTTTCGCCACTCAGGTCGCTGACCTCGGGAACCGAAAGCTGCATCTGAGCGGCGAGCTCATAACTTCGCAGACGGGCAACCAGATTTTCATCTTCACCAGCTTGTTGTAAGTGGCGTTCATTCAGCAGCCGCAAAAAGTCTCGCGTGTCGACCTCCATTTCGCGCGGAATCGCTGTCTGCGGAAAGAGGTCGCGAACCGGTTGCTCAAGTCCACGGAACTCAACCCCCTGATGTCGGGCTGGAAGAAAGCCGTTGCTCCAGTTCGAAGCCCCGCCCGTCGGACCACCTCGTAAATCCGGGAGAGCGACGTAGTCAGGCAGCGACTCTGTCTCGCTTCCCAAGCCGTACGAAAGCCAGCTCCCCAGAGAAGGATAGCCATTGAACTGAAAACCGCTGTTGGCAAAAAACAATGCCGGAGTGTGGTTGGCGGAGTCGGAGACCATCGAGCGGATCACCGTCA
>JBJTQD010000571.1:0-5981 GCA_046075445.1 Planctomycetota bacterium | reverse complement strand
TGCAAGAGTTTTCCGAAGCGGCCCGGCGAATTGCGGCTGGGCAGTACGATGACGTCCCCTCGGTACTGGGCCGAAGCGATGAGTGGCGAAACCTGTCGGATGCCTTTCGCCAAATGCAGACGGAATTGGAAAGCCGAGAGCGGCGGCTGGAAGAAAACAGCGAACGGCTGGAGGCCGTTTTGAGCAGCATGATCGAGGGGGTCGTCGCGCTCGATTCGCACGGCGCCGTGATGCTGGCTAATCAAGCCGCCTGCGAAATGCTGGGGCTGAGCCAAGCGCAGCTGCTGGGCCGGCAGTTGCTCGAGCTCGTGCGAATTCCGCAGCTCAGGCAAGCGATCGATGAGACCCGCAGCAACCGGACGTTTAGTTCCGTGGAGTTCCAAACGCTCGACCTGCCTCGAAAGATCATCAGCGCGAGGGTCTCGATTTTGACTGACGAGCGCGAGCCTGGCGTGACGCTCGTGCTGCAGGACATTACCGAGCTGCGGCATCTGGAAAACATGCGGCGCGACTTTGTGGCGAATGTCTCGCACGAGCTGAAGACGCCGCTTTCATCGATTCGAGCGTATGCCGAGACGCTGCTGATGGGTGCGATTAACGACCCGGACAACAATCTGCAATTTGTACAGCAGATCGATACTCAGGCTCAGTTGCTCTACGAACAGATCATCGATTTGCTGCAGTTGGCGAAGGTCGAAGCCGGGCAGGCGATGCTCGATATCACGCAGATCAAGGTCGCGGAAGTTTGCGATGAAGTTGTGCGTCTCCGGCAAGCGGAAGCCAATTCGCGAAACATTCGGCTGGAGAAGCAGCCTCCCACCGCGGAAGTTGTAGCTCAGGCTGACTGGGAGGCGATGCGGACGATCATCGACAACTTGGTCTCCAATGCGATTCGCTACACGCCCGAAGGAGGATTGGTCACGGTCTCGTGGGGCAAAGAAGGAAACGAGGTCTTTGTCTCGGTCGCCGATACGGGGATCGGGATCGCGCCGGAGCACCAACCGCGGATCTTCGAGCGGTTTTATCGCGTCGACAAAGCCCGCTCCCGGGAGATGGGCGGGACCGGGCTGGGGCTGTCGATCGTCAAGCACTTGGTGCAGGTGCTTGGCGGAAGCGTGCGGCTGACCAGCAAAGTTGGCAAGGGAAGTACTTTCCAAATCCGGGTGCCCGCGGCGAAGCGCTAGGCCAACGGAAAAACGAAAGCGTGCATCGTCAAACTTTGCTCGCGGGCAAGCTCATTCAACTCAAAAATCTTCAGCGTTAGTTGAAGAGCTATTTGAATCGCTGATATCCATCGCCGGACTTCATGATGCGGTTCCAAGCCCCACCATTAGGATGTTTTGCGATTTGCTTGGGCATTGAAATAGTGCCCCAAAATCCATTGGCGTTGCCGCTTTGGCGATCAGCGGCTTGTTGGGCGGTCTCGCCGTCGCGCATCTGCAGCATGAACCCTGGCCCGCTGGTGCTGCCCGTTCGCCAAACCATTTCGCCATCGACGATCAGCTCTGCCGCTTGGTCAACCATTGTCACGTTGACTGTCTCGGTTCCACCTCGGTCCCAAATCGGTGCACCAATCGAGCGATATTGGACTTGCTCGTTGCGTTTACCTGAAGTCAACCGCAGCTCGTTGGCGGCGTTCGGGTCGATGGTGACTCCTCGTTTTTGCATCAGCTCTTCCATTTTCTGGCGAGCGGTCGCTTCCTGAGACGGGTCAGCGGTCAACTGGGTTGTGATTCGCACGCTATCGCCTGGCTTGAGCAGGAGTAGCGAATCGGCATCCGCCGGAAGACCTTGCTGGTATTCGGCAATATTAGGTCCAGTGCTTTTTTTGGCAGAGACCTGTGAAACCTGGACGAGATAGGTACCGGCCTCATTAATCTCATCGACTGACCACCCGCCACGAGAATCTCGCTGCGCGAATGCGTTGATAACCTCAAGAAACACAACCCGCCGATCGACATCGACAAAGAATTGCTGGTTTGGGCTCTGCAGCGAGATTGTGCGGTCATCCACCCACCGCACCTCGGAATCAGCCCAAAAAACCGGGCAGTAAAACTCGTCGAGTAGTTCGCCGCTGGGAGTTCGCAACTTGAGCGTCGAGTTTTCGAACTTGGCAACTCGTGAGCCATCAGGCGAAACGTTTGGGCTTGCGCCTTCGGGACCACCGACCACGCCGATACATTCGCCCTTACTCAAGTCGACGAGGAATCTTTTTTTTTCTTTTTCGACAATGGCTTGGGTCCGGTCGCGGGAGATCTCCCAGTCAGCGCTATCTTTGGGGATTTTGTACAGCGGCTCGACGGGATTCAGCTGTAAGACCAGCAGAAATTCGGAGTAGTCAATCATCAGCCGCTGTTCAGGCAGAAAGCCCGCCGCTTGAATGCGTGCGCCAAACGCATTTTCATCCTTAGTAGACCAACTTTTTTCCAGCTGCAAACCAGTATTGGTGACCGTAAAGATTCGGAGCTTGGCATCTTGAGAAAACGTTCCGCCGTAAGTGACGATCGTGTTTCCGTCATCGCTCACGTCGCCCACAGCGTCGTGTTCTTGAGCTAGGGGCCAGCGGGCTTTGGTCTTCGTTGTTTCTAAATCAACGATATCAACCCAAGCCTTGATCCCCTCCTCTCCTTCATCTTTTCGTTTACGACGACTTGCTGGACTATTATTCCCACCGGGGTTAACTCCAAATGGCTCGCGAAAGGATACCGCGAACATCTTTTCGCCTTGGCTGCAGGCGAATCCAGTCACATCAGAATGAATCGAATAAGCAGGGATCCGAAAACGCTTTACGCTCCTCTTAGGCGTCGTCCCCCAATTTTCTGGGTTGATGCTGGCGGTCTCTTCCGAGTCCAAGTCAATCACGGAAACTGTGCTGTAATCAACACTGACATCGACTTCCTTGCCAGATGAAAGCGGACTCGCTCCACTGGCGGACCCGCTACTTCCCTCGTCCTCATCCATGAATGGGCTGTCGCCGCTTTCCGCCATCCGCTTCCGTTCAAACTCGATAAAGTTTTGGTCGGGCTTGGAAAGCTTCGCGGCCTGGGCCACCGTAGTCTTGCCATCGGCCATCTCGAGCTTGACCCGATCGCCGATGATTTCAACCAGCGTGCCCTCGCGCTTGAACTTACCGTCGGGGCTGCTCCAGGTGCGCGACGGTGAATCGCTGACCTTGATTACCTTGGCGTCATCTTGAGCAACAACAGAAAGCGGCTGATAACTCGAGAGCAGAGCGACAAAAAACAGCGCGGACAACAGCCGCAAGGAAGTGCGACAAAACATTGGAAAAATCCTGATCTTGGTTCGAATTAGCTGAGACGTAAAACAGTGCAAGACAGAACTCAGAAGTGCTGTTGTAGATTTTCGATCCAAAGCCGGCCTTTGAAAAGCAGTTTTTGACTAGAATTTTGGTTTACTAGCCAAGAAGCTATCTCGTCCCATTAATCCCGAACCTTGGAAACGCGTGCACCTGATGACGAGAAATTCGGATTCTCACGAAAAACGCACGCGTTCCTTTCCGATCCAGTTCTGGACGGGTGAAGGGCGATCGGATCGAGAGGATCGGCTGGTGGTCGAGGAGCCGATGGAAATTCGGCTGCTGTTCGGCCCCCCGGAGAAGCGGATTGTTCGCAGTCTCTCGGTCACGATGCGGACACCGGGTGAGGACGAGGAACTGGCAGCGGGGTTTCTTTTTACTGAGGGGATTCTCTCCTCGCCCGATCAAATCGAAGCGATTGAAGCCCGCGGAGTCGATGCCAGCGGCCAGCCCACCGGGAACACGATTCGCGTCGCGCTGCGGCCAGAAGTTGAAGTCGACTTTGCCAAGCTGCAGCGGCATTTTTATACGAGCAGCAGCTGCGGCGTCTGCGGGAAAGCGTCTCTGGAGATGCTGGAGCTGCGCGGAGCACGGCCCGTGGAAGCGACTTGGAGCATCTCAGCAGAAGCGATTCGCCAGTTGCCCGACCGATTGCGGGAGGCTCAGCCGACCTTCGAGCTAACGGGCGGCCTGCACGCGGCCGGCTTGTTCGACTCAGCGGATCAGTTGCTGAGCGTTCGCGAAGATGTCGGCCGGCACAACGCGGTCGACAAACTCTTTGGCCGCGCGTTTCTCGATCGGCAAATGCCGCTGGAGCAGCTAGGCCTAGTGATCAGCGGCCGGGTGAGCTTTGAAATCCTGCAGAAGGCGCTCGCCGCGCGCGTGCCGGTGATCGTTGCCGTCGGAGCGCCGACCAGCCTCGCAGTCGATTTGGCGAATCAATACGGGCTAACGCTGGTTGGCTTTACATCGGCCAAGCGGATGAACGTGTATGCGGGTGGAACGCGGATACATCCTTGAGCGGGTCGGCGCTAGCCGCCGGTGAACCCTCCGCACATCCCGGGGGAGAAAGCATGAGGTGGGCGAGGATCGAATTTAGCGATGGTGGGTGGCGGGCCAGTTGAATTTTTCGATGGAGCTGACATTACCCTTGGCCCTTACCCACCCTACAGTCTTTTGTTTTACCTCTGTGTTCTCTGTGACTCTGTGTTTTTTCCCTCCGGTTTTGGAACCCATCGCGAATGGGACGATTGGGACTCATGAGGCTTTTGTGAGAAAAAGCCCAGCAAGCCTCGAAGCAAGGTATTTTCAATCCGCTTTAGGCAGATTCCAACTCGCCACGGAATTTTAGGACTATCCCGTTTTTGGGCACTCGTGTACTCTTGTGGTCAGATTGAGCCCTCGAAGGTAACACAGTTTCGAATTCTGGGCCGCCAAAGATACTGATGCCGGAAACGCTAAGCAGGCCTTAGCTGACTGGATTAGGGCGGAACTAATCTCTCTCCCGAGCCCACCACGGTGGGGCCTTGTTCGAGCGGGATACTGGGCTACAAAACGCGACAAGTCTTCTGCCGGATCAGGCTGCAACAATCAGCAGCCAAGCAACGACCGGCTGCGTGTATGAAATTACGTGAAGCAACGTCGCAACCTGTGCAGGACCGATAAACGACGGACGGATCAAGCTCCCCCGTCACTTGGTTCCTGAAAAATGCGACGCGTGATTTCCTGTCTCCGGGTGTCTCTTCCCGGCAGCTTGAGTACCGCTGTGGCCCCGATCGGCGAACGAGTGCTTTCGCCGGAATGTTTTGCATTTGGCAATCCCGCTGCGCGCCGAGGGCTGGCCCGATTTCGGTCAGGCTCTTTTCGCGCTCCCAGTTGGCTTGCCGCTTTTTACCAAACTGGATGACATGACACACGAAGAAATGAATCAATCAGGCGACGAACAAAATCAAGCGGCCAACGAATTGAAGCTCTCGCAGCAAATGCTGTTTGGCGAAGAGACGACTGGCGCTAACGCCGCGGAATCGAATCTTGCCCAAGAGAACTCCTCGCACGAAAGCTCTGAGACCGAAGAGGTCGAGAACAGTGAGGCTGTGCTGGAAGGTGAAGCTGGGCTGGAAGTCGATAACCTCGAGGCCAACGACGCCGAATCAGCTGAAACGACCGAACAGCCTGCCGAAACCGTTGGCTCGCGGTTGCCGGCGTTTGCTGCGCTGGGGCTGAGCGACAAGGTGCTCGAAGCGCTGGTCAAGTCGGGCTATGAGCAGCCGACTCCGATCCAGGCTGCGATCATCCCCGAGATGCTGTCCGGACGAGACGTTCTGGCTCAGTCGCAAACCGGATCGGGCAAGACGGCTGCCTTTGCCTTGCCGATTCTCTCGAAGCTCGACAAGGCTCAAAAGAAACCCCAAGTTCTCGTGCTCGCTCCGACTCGCGAACTGGCAATTCAAGTTGCCAAGTTTTTTGAGACTTACGGCAGCCGCGTGAAGGGCTTTGGCGTCGCCACCATCTACGGCGGTCAGGGTTACGACACCCAATTCCGCCAATTGAAACAGCGTCCCCAAGTCGTCGTTGGAACTCCTGGCCGAGTGATCGACCATTTGGAGCGGAAGACGATTGACTTGAGCGAACTGCAATGGTTGGTACTGGACGAAGCCGACGAGAT
>JBJTQD010000570.1:0-3171 GCA_046075445.1 Planctomycetota bacterium | reverse complement strand
GACAGGGGTGATGACGCAATTTTCGCCCGGCAAATCAACCGAGTGTAGCTAGAACGGCAAGTCGACCAGCCACCTGAATTTCAGTCGCTCGTTGCCTCCGGCCAACTTCCTCGCTTTGGTCTTGCCCGGTCGAAATTCCCCACGCTTCGTTGTTCAGTCACGCTCGAATGCCAGTTTCGCTGCGAAAGCGCGAACGGCTTTGCTCAATAAATTGAGTCAGCTGGCCACCAACGAACAGGGACCCGCAAGTGGGAGCACATCTCAGAGAACCTCGGAATCGACACTGATTCGCGCGTTCGATGACTTGTGCATGCGATCGCAATTTCAACTCTCGCCAGGAGCGATAGCCAATGCGCGGTCCAACGGGTTCTGTTTCGGCGAAGGATCGTCCCGAGTGGAATTAGGAGCAGGCTGGATGCAACTTCGCATTGGCCTCGTTTGATTTTAAGGGAGGATTCTGTTTTGGTTACGCTCAACAATCTCAGGTCTCAGTCTTCCAAAGACCTCGCCAAGTTTGCCCGCAGTGAAGGTATCCCGGGCTGGCACAATATGCGGAAGGAACAGTTGATTCAGGCACTGACGCGTCTGCTCAAACGCCGAGGTCAACCGGTCGCCAATTTGCGGCCTGCTTCTACCAGCAAGGCAAGCAGCAAGCCTGCAGCAAAAAAGATTCAGCCGGCCGTCGCTGTGAAATCCACTGCAGCGAAGTCATCTGCGGTAGCCAAACCAGCAGCCAAACCAACAATTGCCAAACCGGTCGTTGCCTCCAAAGCTGCAAAGCCCCCAACAGACCCGCGAAACAGCAATTTGCAAAAACCTACAAAGCCAGTTCCGGTTCGAGCCGAAGTAGCTGAAAAGCCTAAGCCACCCTCGGCTGTCGCGGTACAAATGCAGAGCGCGTCGCTGGAGCGCGAACGGCTGAAAAACCTCGCCCTCTCGGCTTCGCTAAACAAAGATAAGCAGTCCGTCTCCAAAGATCGAGTCATCTTGATCGTGCGCGACTCGTTCTGGCTGCAGGCTTACTGGGAAGTCACCGAACAAACCGTTCGCCGAGCTAAAACGGCTTTGGAAAAGCACTGGCGTGGCGCGGTGCCTGTGCTGCGTCTGTTTGAGTTTTCCGATGACGATGATCAAACTCCAGAAAAGCCGATTCGAGATATCGAAGTGCACGGTGGCGTTGACACTTGGTTCGTTGACACGCTCAATCCACCCAAGTCCTACCGCGTGGCAATCGGCTATGCGGCTCCCAACGGTCGGTTCTACATGATCGCCAAGAGCAACAAGGTGACCACTCCAGTCCCAAGCGGGCACCCCAGCGCCGGCAACTGGGCCGATATCGCTCAAGACTGCGAAAACTTTTTTGCTCTTAGCGGCGGTTACGTTGCGGACAATGACTCCCGCGAATTGCAGGAAGTTTTCGAAGAGAAGCTGCGTCGCCCGATGGCGCCGCTCAATCCGTCGACCGCCATCGTGCTTGACCCGCGGAAGGAATTCCAATTCGAAGTCGATGCCCAGATGGTCGTTTACGGTGTGGCCGCACCCGGCTCCAGCGTTACGCTCGCGGGCGAACCATTGAAAATCGATCCGGATGGAACGTTCTCTGTCCGGATGGATCTGCCGGATAAACGACAAGTCCTCCCCGTTGTCGCTTCCTCCCGAGACGGAGCCCACCAGCGAACCACGGTGCTCTCCATCGAACGCAACACCAAGGTGATGGAACCGGTGAACATGGACATCGACGAACCGTAGTCTGTACGGTTCGGCTTGAAGTGCCTTTCATACAGGGGCAAGCACTCCGCGAGAGCGCTTGCCCCTTTTTATTTTTGTGGCTAACAGCAGACGGAACCCCGCCTGCCAGTCCCGGCCCCCCTTACAAAAAACGACCTGATTCTGGATCATTAGTCCAACCAGTCACTTCGCACTCCTCCCCACTTGCTCATGAGCCTGCTGCTGAACGTCAGTTCGATCGAAAAATACTTCGCCGGCCAGCCCGTGCTGAGCGATGCGTCTTTCGAGATCCGTGCTGGCCAGCGAGTTGCACTAATCGGGCCCAATTGCGCCGGTAAGACCACGCTGCTGAAAATCCTGCTGGGCCAACTCGAACCTGACAATGGAACAATTGAGCTGGCCAAAGGCGCGCGGCTGGGGTTTGTCGCTCAGCGTCCCGAGTTCGCTCCCCAAACCACCGTCTGGGAAGTCGCCAAGAAAGCTCTCGAACCACTCGAGTTACTCGCAAGAGACTTGCAGTCGGTGAGCGAACAAATGGGAACAACAACGGACCCAGCCGAGCAGGCGCGGCTTGCGACCCGATTCGAGCAGCTGCAATTCGAGCTCCACAACCGCGACGCCTTCGCCGTGGAATACAAGATCGAGCGAGTGCTGCAAGGGCTCGGTTTTCAGGCAGCAGACTATGACCGCCCAGCCTCGGTCCTCAGCGGCGGTCAAGTAAATCGACTGATGCTCGCGGCTTTGCTGCTGGAGGAGCCCGATTTGATGCTCCTCGACGAACCCTCCAACCACCTCGACATCGAGGCAACGGAGTGGCTGGAAGACTTCCTCCGCAATTCCCGCCAAGCGTTCTTGCTAGTCAGCCACGATCGCTACTTTCTCGATCGCGTTGTCGACACCACGCTGGAGCTGGTTCACGGAACGATTGACGCTTATCCCGGAAACTTCACCAAGTATCGGGAACTGAAAGCAGAACGACTCTTGGTTACGCAGCGGACTTACGAAAAACAGCAAACTGAAATCTCGCGGATGGAAGATTTCATTCGCAGAAATCATTACGGTCAAAAGGCAGCCCAAGCCGAGGACCGCCGCAAGAAGCTGGAGCGAATCGAGCGAGTCGAACTTCCACGCGTAATCGAGTCCCCCAATTTCAAGTTCCCCGAACCGTCGAGAACGGGTGACATCGTGTTGCGAGTGGAGCAACTCGGAAAAGCTTACGCCCAGCCACTGTTTTCGCGGGTCAGCTTTCAAATCGAACGAGGACAGCGTTGGGGAATTCTCGGACCAAACGGCTGTGGCAAGTCGACCATGCTTAAGTGCATAGTTGACGAAATCGACGCCGATAGCGGAAGCGTCAGACTTGGCACCGGGGTCCGCCCCGGATACTTCGATCAACACCTGCACGGAGTGGACGGCGAGAAGGTTGCCGCCGAGGCAGTCCGC
>JBJTQD010000569.1:0-2003 GCA_046075445.1 Planctomycetota bacterium | reverse complement strand
CCCTACCAAACCCCTGGAACTGCTTGCCTGCCAATTGAGCAACCTCGAGATGTTCAGCGACAATCCGCTGGAGGATGATCTGAAAAAGTTTCGAGGACTAGCTTATCTTCCGCAGCTCTACCCCGATCTCCGTGGCAACCTTGTATTCAGGGATAACCGGGGTTTCCTGACTCAGTATTCCAAAGGCTCCAGCGACAAGCGGCGGCAAATTGCTGAGTCCATCAATGAAATTCTCGCAATCGATCTCTTCCATTACCTCCAACAAAGCGAATTTTTTTCCCGTGATTTGGAACTGGCTGACTGGCAGCGCTCGCAGATTGCCGAAGTAATTGCCGGAAACAGTGCAATCGACGATGCCTTGAGTGCGTTGCCTGACGCTCAAGGTCGTCACTCTGCCGAGGAAACCCGGCTCTTCCGAAAACGTTACGATCATGCGATTCGAGCCGCACGGAACCTCGACTCGATCCTGCTGCCGCACCAGCTCCGCGCCTTAGTCCTCGCCGCGGAACTGAACGAACTCACCCAGTTTGGCCTGGCCGCGGTTCTGCATTCCGGTGAATTGGGGCGCAGGCTGAAACTTTCTCCCGACCAGCGCAGGGAGATCGAGGCAATCGCCCGGCAGCAACTGCAGGAGATCGCGAATGAGACTCAAAAGCTCGAGCGCAAGTTGCTCCGCTCCCTGGTCAAATCGCTGCAGCAGCGGAAGATTGAATTGAGCCTCGACCCGGGCCGCCTCGAGTCGCTCGACCAAAGAGTCGACATCGACGTTTATCTGCTCGGACTGCTGCCCGCAAAGCCGAAAGAAAAATGAGCTTGCGGGAAACAAAGAACGACAATTGGTACGATGAACGACGCGAAGCGATGGGGGGGAGAGAAAATGTGGACTCTTTTCTTGAGCATTTGGAGCAGTCATGTCGGAGCCCGAGCCTCAAGCTTTTTTTGTTGCCGACAGTCCAAACTTTGTGGACCTTATCGTTAGTCTCATGTTGGCTTCGATTCCTTTATCCGTGTTTGCGCTCGGTGGCGTCATGATGTACATCGGATCGCCAAGCGGTTCCTCCAAGCCCGAGGATGGAGACGGAATTTTTCGGATGGGATTGGCCATCTCCCTGCTGGCGCTGATTGGCTTCTGGTATATGGAAGTTCGTCTTTGGGTTTATCGCGGAAAGTTTTGTATCAAGATTCTTGACGAGTCGCTTGAATATCAGTGGATCGAAGGGAAGAAGAAAACGCTTCTGTTCAGCGAGATAGAGGAATACTGGACAAATGAAGGAGTTTTGACTTTATCGCACAAAGTACCCTGGTCTGGCATGAGCGTGCAACTTTTTTACATGTCTCGTGCGAACCGGGAGGTTTTACTGGAACTGATTGAGGCAAAATGCGGTTTCCCGCCTAGTCGGCCTTATTGATTTCCAAAAGGGCAGCTGAAGGGTAGTTCCGAATTACCCCCGTCCTCTTTGTGTTACCGCCACTTTTTAGCCTGATAGAGCGAGCTGATCAGAATTTCGTAGCCTTCGGTCATCGAGCGGAGCGAACCGTTAGCTTGGACGTGGCCGCGACCGGCCCGGCCCCATTCGCGAGAACGCTCAGGATTTTTCAGCACCCGCAGCCAAGCCGCTGCGGCCGCCTCCTCATCGGTCGCCTCGACCAGCAGCCCCGTCAGGTCAGGCCGCACCAACTCGGGAATCGAACCGACTCGCGGCGCAACTACCGGCAATTGGCACGACATCGCCTCCAAGATCGAGACTGGGCTCGCTTCGTTATCAGAGGTCAGCGCAAACAAGTCGAGCATCGAGAGCACGCTCGGAATATCTTGGGTCGTCCCAAGCGTCCGAATCGCGTCTTGGATTCCGAACTCACGGGCGGCTGCGTCAATTTGCGATCGCTCAGGCCCGTCTCCCGCGATGACGAAGCGGGCCGCAGGGAGTTGTTCGCGGACGCGCCGGGCAATTCGCAGAAATCGCAAATGATTCTTCTCCGGCCGCAGCGCAGCGACGATGCCG
>JBJTQD010000568.1:0-4881 GCA_046075445.1 Planctomycetota bacterium | reverse complement strand
TGCCGAGGTCGCGCGGAAGTTCGATGGCGATCCGAACGTGCTTTTTCTCGACGTGACGCCCGGTGCAGAAACCAACCCGTATCGCTTCCGTCGCATCAACGCCGCCGAACCGGGCTTCAAAACCAGCTTCTCAGAGAAGCCAGCGAGCGACGGTCGCAGGTATTCGCATGAGCTTTGGCTGGAAACCGTGAAGCAGGCGATTGACGAAGCTAGTGCCACTTTCAAAAAAACTCCGCTGCTCGTGACGCTGAATGTCGGAAGCCTCGACGGCCCAGAGCATTTCCTAGCCATCGGCAGTCATGCGGTCAGCCGCGGTTGCTACGTGGGTCAGAACGGACTGAACGCACGCAGCTACAATGAGGACAGCCCGCGCAAGACGGCGTTCACCGAATGGAGCGTGAAGACGAAGTTCTACTTCGAGATGGTGGATGCTTCGGGCAGCGGCACCGGCTCGTTGATGGATGTGATGCAGGCGGCGGAGCGCGTCGGTTGCAATTATCTCGGCGTCTATGCCGTCGATGTGTTGCGCGGAACGAAAGGCCAGCCCAACTACGACCCGCAGTTTGAAGCCGCGCTCGCCTACGGCGCGAAGGCACTCTGCAGCGAGCCCTCTGCGAAGCCAACAACCACGGCTTCCGCAGAAAATCCTGCGGACACGGCTGGCGAGTTTCAGCTCAATGGCCAGCGCTGGACGTATCGCGAGGGCGAGTTCGTCATGAACGGCATCCTGCTCAAGCCAGAGGGCCAAGGGCCATTCCCCGCTGTGCTCATCAGTCATGGGCTCGGCGGCAGCGCGGAGAGTTTCGGTCTCAACAAAGCGCGCGAAATGGTGAAGTGGGGTTTTGTCTGCATCGCGCCGAGCTACACGCATTCCGCCAACGCACGCGGTGGCCAATCGGATGCACCAGCAAAAGCCGGCCCAAAGACGAAGGACGGACGGGGCGGACGGGGCGGACAGCATCCCGCAGACTACGGCGCGAGCGAAGAGAACCTCCGACGCGCGAACACCTGTCTTGATCTCGTAAGCCGGATGCCAGAGGTGGATGCGAAACGCCTCTTCGCCTACGGACACAGCATGGGTGGCTTCGTGACGATCGGATTGGCCGCAACCGCACCTGAGCGCTTGCAGGCGGCGGCGATCACCGCCAGCGGCATCGGGCGGAATGAAGGTTTTCCTGCGCCGGCCGCCGTAAAGGCCGAACAGGTCCGGACGCCGTTCCTGATCTTGCACGGCAGCGCGGACACGACCGTGCGACCGCAGCAATCGGCGGACTTAAAAGCCATCCTCGACACCAACCGCATACCGAATGAACGCATCGTTTTTGAAGGTGAAGGCCACCCAATTGACCAGACGCAACGCGAGCAGGTGTTCGCTTCGGTCCAGGATTGGTTCGGAAAGCACGGCGCGAAGCAACCTTGAGAACGTCTCCCTGGCTGAGCTCGCGATTCGCATACTCACCGTTGTCGCACCGGATCCGGTGATTCGCCTCGCGTAGGTGGCCGGTGCCATCATTGATCCGGGGATAACCAAGCAATGCACCCGAGCCGCGAGTATGGGCGTCTTCATATTGGATAGTTTTTCGTCGCGGCCGGGTGATTGCCACCGTTCTGCCTTCAACACAATGCATGTCGCTTATATCTACACACCGTCCCTAGACTCGGCAACAATCGAAGCATTTTTCGTCGCTATGCAATCCAAGGGTGCCACGATTTCCCATCTTGGAAAATCAGATCCACCAAAGAAGTGGACACGCAGCGTTCAAGATGCTATCGCCGTCGTCGCGAACGGACCGAACCTGACCAATACGACCTTCGTTCGGTCAAGCGTAAAAGATATTGGGATTACGATAGATCTACACCGGGACGAACGTTGGACCCACGACACGATTGCGATTGATGGGCCAGATGAATTCGCCCTCCGGGATTTAGCATGTACAATTGGTGATGCAATCGACGCGTATCTCGTCATAACTGGGATCGCAGGAGGTGGCAAAAATCAAGACTGGAATATCGTTTCCCGTCGACCAGACTGCCCTCCTGGCCTTTTATTATGACGAAATAAGGCAGAAATCGGGTAAGGATGCCCGTTTCCGGGCACCCTCCCCACACCACCTAGCATGCGGGTCCGCACTACTGCGCTGCGCTTTGTCCTCGTGAAGATCACGAAATCATCCGCATAACGCACGAAGCGAAGTCCTCGGTTCTCCAGCTCTTTGTCCAGATCATCCAAGAGGATGTTGGCTAGGAGAGGAGACGCGGGGCCGCCTTGCGGCGTACCTTCGGTCGTTGCTTGGAAATGCCCGTCGACCATAACACCTGCTCGCAGGTAGCGTCCTATCAATTGTAGGACCGTTTTGTCGCGGACTTTCCTGGCAACGCGGGACATGAGAACATCATGCCCGACGCGGTCAAAGAACTTGGAGAGATCCATGTCCACGGCATAGCGATAACCACGACGAATGATACGGCGTACCTGCTTGGCTGCTCCATGAGCAGAGCGTTTCGGTCGAAACCCATAGCTCGAGTCCGAGAAACCCGGATCGAACACAGGAGTTAGGATTTGTACGATGGCTTGTTGGATCAAACGGTCGATTAGGTTTGGGATACCTAGCAATCGCTTGCCGCCAACGGGGACGAAACCAGGTTGGGAATTCCGTGATGGTGATGCCGTCAGGGCCAGGGGCCCCCCGGTTGGCCTTCACGTTCTTCCAAGCCAGTTCGATGTTGGACTCTTCGACTAACGCCTCAGTGAGAGACATCGGGAATAAACTCAAGGCTGGTTTCTCAAGTGACGCTGACGCGGCATCATCCGGTCGGACTGTTGAACCTGTAGTCCTTATGCTTTCGGAGTCCGGTAAACTCGGCTCTCCTGGCATGCGGGGGTTCCCTCGCGACAAGTCACTTGATGACTCTTCCTTGTTCTTCATGGTTCAGCCCTTCCTGGGTTCCATTGGGATTGGAAATCCAGTACTACGGCCTCTGCTGACTTCTACGTTGCCCAGTCCCGCTTGCGCTGGTCTGTTCCTGGCTTTCAGTCGTCGAGATGACTTACTCCCTGGAGCAGCGCAGATCTCCCCGGATAAGAGCATTGGTTTCCTCTGCACAAGCTCACCCTTTACCTGATCGATCGATAGGCGGTGGTGTCTTTATTGGGGCATTCGTGATGTTTGGCTCACTCGCCTGACCAATCCGGCCTTGTAGGGTGTTTCTGTTCGTAGCCTCGCAGATTTGGTGAGAATGCATTCGAGTAGGGAATGACGCACTGATGGCTGTCTACAGACTCGACGCTTACCCAACCATTCGCAGGCTTCCTTCCCACGGTCGGTCACCCTTCCGCAGTTGCCTTCACCTCGTGCTTGTTCCCTTGAAGTGGTCATTTGGTATACTGATCTCCTAGAGATTCCTATCTCGCACAGGGGGCTTGAACCCCATAAACCAATGCCCATGACGGGCTTACCCCAAGGATTGCACGAAAGCTGACTATCAGCCTATTTCTGATGGTAGCTCAATCCGGTCATTATCCCCAGTCGAGACGACGCTGTTTACTTGTCCTCCGATTTGCCATAAACTAATGGGATGAGTAGAGCATACACTGACATTGTGGACTTCATCGCATCTGGGACAACTCCACAGAGCGTTGCATCGTTTTGCCCCTCACCGGAATCTGTAGATCGCGTGACTAACTTGATCGCCCGTGAAAAGTCTTCCGAGCTTACGGCAGAAGAACGCTCTGAGCTTGATCACTACTTGCAGATTGAGCATATTATGAGATTGGCAAAGGCCAAAGCTCGGAAACTCCTCTCCTAATGACCTCTTATATTTCGTCTGACCTTCGCCGCTTGGTGAACGAACGCGCTGGAGGTAGATGCGAGTATTGCCGTATCCTTGAATCGGATACATTCTATGGATGTCAAATCGATCATATCATTGCCGAGAAGCACCATGGAGTTACGGTTGAAAGCAATCTGGCACTTACTTGTGCCTACTGCAATCGGTACAAGGGAACGGATATCGGTTCGATTGCAAAATCCACTGGCCAATACGTCCGATTCTTTAACCCTCGAACTGATCATTGGTTCGAACATTTTCGATTCGTGCGATTTGAGATCTTACCGCTGACTCCAATTGGCGAAACAACTTCCACGATCCTAAGGTTCAATGATCCAGATCGTGTCTTTGAACGCGAGGCAATCGGCGAAACCTAAATGCGGTATTACATCAAGAAATCGGGTAAGGATACGCGTTTCCGGGCACCCTCCCCACACCACCTAGCATCTCACCCCTCCACCATCACCTTCGGCACGCCGGCCGCCTTGGCAAAATCATCTTCGGTGACCAGCAAGTAACTTTGCTGACCGTCATGGTTTCACAACTCGCATAATCAGGTGTTTACGTGCAATGAAGATAGATGTCGCCAAGATCATTGTTGATCTTTCCAATCCGAACAAGACCCGTGCGGCCGCGGCATCTGCGGATCTGGCGTCACAGATTTGGGCGGGTTCGATTAACGAGGCAACTTTAATCCAATGGCTAGAGAGCGATGATGAAACTCTGCGTGCAACTACAAGTTGGGCCGTTTGGGACGCCGGGAGTCCGCCTCATGCGTTGAAGCGACTCATGGAACTCGGGACAAGTGACAAGAATGAGACGGTACGGCTAAACTGTCTCCGTTCTTGGATAGACTATCATCCGAAAGACGCTTTGCGTTCAATGACTATCGCGAATTTCTGCAATGATGAGTGCCCAGCGATTAGCACGCGAGCATCGAATGCCATTAAGGCACAAGGACCGCAAGACATCGCAGAAATCGGGTAAAGATGTCCGTCGCCGTCCACCCTCCCCACACTACCGAATCACTCCACCATCACCTTCGCCACGCCG
>JBJTQD010000567.1:0-3045 GCA_046075445.1 Planctomycetota bacterium | reverse complement strand
CGGCAATTGATTCGGTCAAAGTACCACGAGGGTCAACGAATTGAACAGATCGCCCAGTCCATCCGCTCGACTCCCGCGTCCGTCCGCGTGACGCTGTTCCGGATTCGCGAGTCGCTGGCCGAGTGCATTGAACGGCGGCTGGCGATGGAGGGCCGAGAATGATCACTGCGGAGCTAAAGCAGCGACTGGACTTATGGCTCGATGGCGAACTCCCGGCTGAGGAAGTTGCCCTGCTGCAGAGCGAGCTGGAGAACTCACCTGACGCGGTCGCGTTTTTGGCTGACCGCGCGATTCTAAGCGAGCTCTTGATCCGCGCAGCCACGACCGAACCGATCGCTGGTGAGTCGCGCGTCCAGTCCGCACTACGAAGCCGCCGCTGGTTCCTGCGAACGTCGACTTGGGCTGCAGCAACAGCCGCGGTGGCTACGCTCTTCCTGGTCTCGCTGGCCATGATTCCCAAAGCGGTCGCCAGTCCGATGGAACTCGTTCAGCAAGCACTTGCCGCCTGCCAGGCGCTTCTCGATCGCCGCTACACGGTAGAAATCGAGCCGAACACAGTGCTCCGCCGGGGCGCCTTTCGTCAACGGGCGGCGACACCGGCCTCCACGCTGTGGGTCCGTGGCTCCCAGTTTGTCCAAATCTTTGACTCGCCCGTCGGTAAGTTGGTCTGGGGCCGCGACGCGGAGGGAACCGTTTGGTTTACCCTTGCGGAGCGGGTCGGAGCGATTTTCAAAGCTGGTGAAGTGCCTGAGCAGCTGGAGGAGATTTGCGAGCTGCGGACGCTTGACTTGCAGAACTTGCTGGAGAATCTGCTCAGCGATTTCGAATTGGAGCAGAGTGAGCAGGAGGGAGACAACTATCGAATCGAGGCGCGGCCCAAGCCCGGGAGAAAGAGCTCGAAGTTTGGGCCAGTCGAACTCGAGATTGAGCGAGGAACTTCGCTTGTTCGGCGAGCGACTTTGGAACGACTTAACGAAGGTCGAACGGTCGCCGTGGTGAGCTTCTCTCTCGAGGAGGTCGCCGCGCAGAACGACTCGCTGTATGAGATGAAGACGTACCTTCAGCCCGACGCCGAGGTGTTCGATCGCAGCTCGCGCCGTGGCCGGCGTTCGGAGTTGCTTCGCGAGTTCATGCAGCAGATTAGAAAATAAACAAAGGGGACGGGGGGGCAATTCGCGAATTGACCCTCGTCCCCTTTTTCTTCAACAACAATTTTTTCATTTATGAACAAGCCGCTTCGGATTGCATTTCTCACCTTTGCGCTGCTTTGCCTTGCTTCTCGGGGGTGGGCTCAAGAGCGTTCGACTCCCGGCGGTGGGACGGAGAAGTCGTTGCTGCAGCGTTTTGACACCAACGGCGACGGTGAAATTAGCGACGAAGAACGCCGCGGCGTGCGCGAGAAGATGAAGCAAATGCAAAATCGCCCCGGAGCGATGACCCCTTCAGGCAAGACGGAAGCCATCGGCAATCGACTCGTCACGGAATTGCAGTATCCCTCCAGCGATGGTCGGATGATCCCGTGTGTACTCTCGATGCCCAAGGGGGACGGACCGTTTCCGATGCTGGTGACGATTCATGGCGGACAAGGGAATCGCGACCTCGGTTACATTCGCACGATGGCGTCCCCGGGTGGGTTGTCGCCAACAATCAATGCCTTCAACGAACAACCGTGGGCGATTCTGGCGATCAGTTACCGCGCCGGAAACGGTGCGCTTTACGGAATGGAGCAGGATGATGTCGTCGCGGGGATCCGATTTGCAAAGCAACTGCCGAAGGTCGATTCCAATCGGGTCGGTGTCGTTGGGGGGAGTCACGGCGGACACCTCGCGCTGGTCGCTGCGGAGGAAATGGGTAAGGAGTTTCTCTGCGTCGCCGCCGGATCGCCTTGGATGACTGACCCGCTGGTTTACATGCTTGGTGACGCGAACCAGCCACCGCTTTCAAAGGTTCCGGCAAAGGCCCGCGAGGATCTCGTGCTCAATGGGCGTAGGCTGCTTAACGGAATGCAAAAAGGGCGGCGGATGTCGGACCCGCAAATCAAGGAATTCCTCACCCAGCATTCAATCGAAGCGAACGCTGAGAAGATTGTGATTCCGACGCTGTTCCTCACCAGCCGGGGCGATGATCAAGCTCCGCACGTATTGATCGAGCCGATGATTAAGAAGATGCAGGCCGCAAGGAAAGAGGTCGAGGTTTACACGGCTGAAAGAAGCCCCCATGGTTTCTACTGGGCGCGGACCGTCAGTGCGGCTCGTGATTTGCGCGGAGAGAAGACACCAGAGGAAGCTGAAGAGGAACTAACCGCGCGCCGAACGATGATCGAGTTTTTTACGAAACAGTTTGCGCGAAAGGATGCTCAGACCGAAAAGTCGCCAGCGACGGCTGGAGCATCGGCGAACCCCAGCCGCACGGCCAGCGAACCGCCTGTTGAGGAACAAATGGCTGAGCCCACAGCGGATAATGCGTCCGAAAAAGTGGCCGATGCGGACCAGCCAATGCAGGAAGAAGAGTCGGCGGTTGAGAAATCGCAACCGGGCCGTGGTGCGGGAGCCGGCTCGGGACGCGGTGCGGGTGTGGCACGCGGTGGACAAGGAGCCGGCCGGGGTGGAACGATGAGCGGCGGGCTGGGCGGCGCCGACTTTCAAACCCTGGCGGGCGACTCCGGAAAGGTCTCCCGAGAGGCGTTCAAGAAACAGCTCAGTGGCTCGGCGGCATTCTCCAGCCGCCCGGAGCTCGCTGATCGACTCTTTGATCGGCTCGATGCCGACGGTGATGGGACGCTAAACAAAACAGAGTTCGAGGGCATGAGCGACCTGAAGAGCCAATTCGGGCGCGGCGGGCAGTCGGGTCAAATGGGTCAGCCCGGACGGGGCGCAAATCGACCGGGAAGAGGCAGCGGAAATCTGCCGGGTTCTGGCGTGCCAGGTGCTGGAGGCTCATCGAATCCGAGCAGTCCGGCGGGCGGCAGTGGAGGTACGAATCAAGTCAAGGCTAAGACGGCACCGCTGCGGATCGCGGCCGGAGAGCTGGTCGGCGAACTTGTGG
>JBJTQD010000566.1:0-1999 GCA_046075445.1 Planctomycetota bacterium | reverse complement strand
CCTAAAATCGCACTCCTATGGTCTGACCATCCTTAGAAGCTACGAGGCCAACCGAACCAGTGCTAGAAAACCGCTGGATGCTCCCTGGGGCTCATTTCGTTTGGATCCACCAATTGCCGCGCCCCGCTTATGAGATGGAGTTTTCGAACCACGGAACGTAGTTGGTAAATCGTAATGGATGGGCGATTCGGCTCGCATGACGTTCACCCCCCAGTCGCCATTTCGCAACACTCTCTCGGGGTGCGAGAGCAACCGGGTTGTTAAGTAACAACGCTTGTTAACCAGAGAGTCAGAGAGTTCGAAAGGGTTACTCCCGGGGTGCGAGCCCAACCTCCATCGTTGCTTCCGGACCCCGAGAGCAACCGGTTCGGAACTAAAACTCGCGCCGCGATCCCCGAATCGTCGCAAACCCTTGGAAAACCAGGGGTTTAATGCAAAAAGCCGAGAGCGGTCACTCTCGGCTTTCTGTGTTAACTGGTTAACAGGCTCTTTCCGAGCCAAAAATCTCAGCTCCCCAACCCACTCGGTATTCACATCGCGGTCTGATAGAGCTAGGTGCTTACGTGGTCAAACGTTTAGGACGACAGCGGTCCTACGAATTATTTCCCTGGAATGCGATCCCAGAGCGGCCAAAGCCCGAAAGGAAGCGACGTGGCCCAAGTCCAGATCGCATGAAGTTGGCGCACTACTACCAGTCCCTGCTGGACTCAGGCAAGGTTGAAAGCCGTGCTGCCCTGGCCCGGTTCTTAGGCGTCAGTCGAGCTCGGGTCACTCAGGTCCTCAACCGGCTGAAAGAAGAAGGCGGCAAGCCGGCGGAGTCGGCGTGATGTGCTGTGCTTATGCATGAGCATGCACAGCAGTTGGGTTACTCGATGTCAGCACCGAGCCGGCGTGAACTGCTTGAAGCGATTGTGGGGGCTAAATTCAACGAAATCGGGGGCGCTACCCTACACCTTTCCTCCACCAAAAGGTTCACCCTCGCAATCAGCCCTCTCATGGCACGAAACTCCTTGGCGAGATCTACTCCGCCGCGCCGGAGTATCGGGTTGGCCACGATTGTTCCATTCGATGCGGGCCAGCAGACAAACAGAACTGCAGCGCGAGTTCCCCTTGCACGTGGTCTGTTCCTGGCTTGGCAACTCGCCACGCATCGCACAGCAGAGTTATCTGCTGGTCACTGAGGATGATTTCGCCAAGGCGGCCGGTGTGGCGAAGTTAATGCTTTAGAGGGATATTTGGTGAACGGTCCCCGGCGAGTGTCCCTGTTAGGTGCATAGGGATCGATGAACGGCTATACTGCGAGCCAAAGCTATTTCATCATCTTACTCGGACTTTTGCGACATTTCCCAGCAACCCGGCAACGACGATCCTACGATTCCGCCTGCTGCTAATCCTCTAGCTGCGAATTCGGGCCTCGACGAGCTAACCCTACAGCCAACCGATCCGTTTCCGGTCGCCAGCGAGCCAACCGCAGCCTATCAGGACAACACACCGCGCTCCTTCGGTCGCTATCGGGTGGTGTCGATGCTCGGCCAAGGGGGCTTCGGTGCCGTTTACCGCGCTGCCGATGACCAGCTCGAGCGCGATGTCGCCATCAAAGTCACCCTCGGTTCCTTGCTCGATCCTTCGATGCGAAAGGGGTTCCTCACCGAGGCCCGCATTGTCGCAGCACTCGATCACCCGAATATCGTACCGGTCTACGATGTGGGTCAGACCGACAGCGGTGATTTCTTTGTTGTCTCGAAACTGATCGACGGCAGCGATCTGTCATCGCGCATCAAGCTCGATCGTCCCGATCGCCTGTTGTCGCTGCGCATCATCGAGCAGATGGCCGATGCGTTGAACTATGCACACGCCAAGGGGCTGGTCCATCGCGATGTGAAACCAGCGAATATCTTGCTCGATCGAAACGATCGTTCCTATCTTACCGACTTTGGCATCGCACTGCGTGAAAGCGAACAGCGACGCGAGGGTGACTCTGATGGTACGCCAGCTTACA
>JBJTQD010000565.1:0-2228 GCA_046075445.1 Planctomycetota bacterium | reverse complement strand
CGCCCTCGACCGGCTTGCCGAACTGCAGGGTGTAGGCGACACCATCTTCGGTCCCGGCGACAAATTCGCCAGCTTCGGAGACGAGAATCAATTGCTCGCCTTTCTTGGCAAACTGAAAGCCGCGTTCGCTTAATTCATCCTGCAATGTCAGGACCGCTTCCTGGAATTGCTCGAACTCGGGCGTGCCGTTTTGCACATTTGCGGGAGTGATTAACTCCAGGTCGGCGGTTAGGAGTTGCTTGCCATTCCATTTGAACTTCGGCCTCACGCCGACGATTTTCAGTTCGGTGACGGTTTGACTCAGCTCGCCAGCTTTCGCTGCATCGAGTTCGAATTTAGCTTCATCAATCCCGTCCAGAGCCCAAGGGTCAAAGCCCGTTTGCCGAGTCAGGGTCGAAGGCTTGCCGGCGACTTTACTCAGCGTTCGGACAGTTCCGAGCGCATCCGCGGCTTCTTCACGCAACTGATAATCATCGACGCGCATCTTAACCAGCTTATCGCCTTCGACTTGCAGCAGAGCCGGATCGATCCAGTCCGCAAAACGGGTCGAGAGATTGAGATCGAGTTTGACTTTGTAGGTCAGATTCTCATCCGAGCGGCGGACGTAGTAGAACTTCTCGGTGCGATCGCGTTCGAAAACGGCCCGGTCTTGGTCATCATCCAGAGCAGCCGCTTCTTTGCCAAGAATGAAATCAGCCAGAGTGTTACCTGAGGAATCTTTCAGTACTAGTCGCTTGCCGACCGATTCGGTGTCGGCTGAACCAGCCGTATCCGGATCGAGTACGCCATATCGCTCATGTTCGGCCGCGTTCCTTCCGGCGAGGGCCTCGCGTTTCAGTCCAACCACAGCCGAAGCGGTGTTCGTCAATCGCTCGGCGGCTTCTGCCGGATAATCGTAATGCGAGGGGATCGTCCAGACATCGGCTTGCTTGCGAACCTGAAACCGTCGCCGCGTTCCTTTGTCATCGAGTGCGACGACTTCCAGATTAGTCGCTTGTTTGTTTGAGGTGAAGTCCTCAAAAAATGGCTGGCCGATCGATCCGAAGTCCGAAATCACTTGGGGACGATTGGCCTGCCACGTCACGCCAGCCAGCCCGGTCAGGGCCAGAGCGGAAACTACGAAAGCTATCGTCTTGCTCGTTTCTTTCATGGCAAAAATCCGATCTCAGCGAACATCATCAATTTAGGACTGAACAAACCCGGCGGTGCTAGACCATTCGTTCGGGACGAATGTTCCGATTCTCAGCGAGCCGTCGGTTGATAAACACAACAATTCCGAGCAGCACCGCGGGAAGCGGAGCGAGGCAAACGGCCAGCCACTGAATCCGCGATTCGAGCCCGGAAATTTTCTTCTGCTCGGCCAGCTTGAGCTGATCAAGTTGCCGTTGCAGTTCCTTGTCGAGCTTTTCCTTCTTGCGATCAAACTCTGACTGCACATCGGCTGCTTCTTGCGAAGCCAATTGCAAACGCTGAATGACATTCAGCTCCTGCTGCTCGTTGATCGTTTTCAGTTTGGCATCGAGTGACGATTGAGCTTCATCCAATTGCTTTTGAACGACGTCTTCCATTTCCTTTTGGCGGGTCGCTCGTTCGGAGCGGAATGCGTTGACCTGTTTTTCAAGTGAAGTGAGCGTGCGGAGCGTGGGGCGTCGTCCACGCAGGGCGGCGAACCCTTCTTCACCCGCCAGGACTTCGAGCGAATTCTGCAACAGCTTGAGGTTATCAAGGGGCAAGCCGAGCGCATCCTGCTGGTCGTAGAAAATATCACTCACAAAATCGAGGTCGGCGATCACTAAAGCGTTGACCTTGTTGCCGCTCTTGCCTTGCACTCGAGCGACAAGCGTACGGGCTTCGTCATCGAGTCCCGTGCGCGGCGAGGGCTTGAGCACGACCAAGTTATCACCAGTGATCGGGCTCTTAACGTCTTGCTCTTCCACCCGTATGCGGCGGGTTCGCATGTCGGGGACCTCGCGTTTGATTTTGGGCGACAAGGTCAGCTCATTCCACGCGATCCCGCCGGTCTGGCCGTTAAAGCGAACCAGCGAGGTGACTTCAACTTGGTCGGCCTTTTCGGCTTTGCGAACACTCCCTGGATAGAAGAAGAGCAACTCTTTCAAGTCGCGAGAGACAAGGTCGATCGGATCGAAGTTTCGCTCTTCGCTGTTTGCTTTGGCAAACACGAAAGCGTAATTGAACTTGCCGTAATACTCCGGCCACTTCTCGCCGAG
>JBJTQD010000564.1:0-2178 GCA_046075445.1 Planctomycetota bacterium | reverse complement strand
GTCAAGGATTGGCCGCTACTCCGAGCGACTTGGGAACAAAAGGAATCGCGCCGAGTCACCCGGAACTACTCGACTGGCTTGCCGAGGAACTGATCGAGCAAAACTGGTCGCTCAAATCATTGCATCGAGCGATTTTGCTCTCGGAAACTTATCGCCAAGACAACAAGCCGCAAGCGGAGGGAATGGCAGTCGACTCGGGCAACCGTTGGCTGTGGCGATTCCAGCCGCGACGACTGGAAAGCGAAGCGATTCGCGATTCCATTCTCTCGGTCAGCGGCGAGATCGATTTACGGATGGGCGGACCGGGCTTCTCTGCCTTCGAACCGAACGACAATTATGTGCGGGTTTATCAACCGAAAGAAAAGTTTGGACCAGCCGAATTTCGGCGGATGGTTTACATGCAGAAGATTCGGATGGAGCAAGACGCGACTTTCGGGACGTTTGACACTCCCGATGCGGCACTGGTCTGCCCGGTTCGCAGCCGCAGCGTCACGCCACTGCAAGCGCTGAATTTACTCAACAGCCCGTTTGTACTGGAGCGAGCCGAAGCGTTGGCCAAGCGACTGGAGCAGGAGGCCGGCGGATCGACTGCGGCACAAATCTCGGCCGCTTACCGACTCTTGTTCGGGCGCGAGGCTTCGGCGGAGGAATTGGCTGCGGCGGGGAAACTCGTCGACGCTTTTGGGCTGCCGGCGCTGTGCCGAGGCCTGCTCAACAGCAACGAGTTTTTGATCCTGCCGTAATCACTCGACAGCTAAATGGTTTTTCAAACAACTTTCTAGTAGTTCATTCAGCAAACATCTCAGAGGAACCCACCATGTATCCGCTGCTCGCTCGCCGTGGTTTTCTCGGATCGCTGCTCTGGGGTGGCAGCCAACTTGGCTTGCTCGGTCTGCTGCAGCAGGACGGGCATTTGGCTCGGCCGACTGCGGATTCTGGAGTTGGCGAGGAACGGCAGCCACACTTCAAACCACGTGCCAAGAACTTGCTGATTGTGTTCGCCTCGGGTGCTTGTAGCCATCTCGATAGCTGGGATTACAAACCGGAACTGATCAAACGCGATGGTCAACCGATGCCGGGCGAGGGGCTGATCACATTTCAAGGCGAGAATGGCAATCTGACCAAGAGCCCTTACGACTTCACACCGCGTGGACAGTCCGGCAAGATGATTAGCTCGCTCTTTCCCAAGCTCGGGGACTTGGCTGACGAGATCTGTTTTCTGCATGCGATGACCAGCCGGACCAACACGCATGGTCCCGGCGAGAACTTCATGTCGACCGGCTTTACGATCGATGGCTTTCCGAGCATGGGAGCTTGGGTCAACTACGCGCTCGGCTCGGAGAATCGGGACCTGCCGGCGTTTGTCTCGATACCCGACCCGCGCGGCGTCCCGCAATCGAGCCTTAACAACTGGAGTACCGGCTTTCTACCAGCCGAGTTTCAAGGCACTCCGATGAACGCCCAGAAGCCGCTGCGGAATCTGAGTCGTCCGGAGATGATCAGCTCAACCGAGGACGAAGCGGTCCGCGCGTTTATCGAACAACAGAACCGGCTTCATGCGGCTCAGTTTCCGGGCGAAGATCAATTGCGGGCCAGAATCGCCAGCTACGAACTCGCCGCGCGGTTGCAGCTCTCCGTGCCTGAAATCATCGATTGGACGCGCGAGCCGCAGTGGCTGGTCGATGAGTATGGCGCGAACGACCCAGCCAATCCGGTCAAAGCGGGTTTTGCACGAAACTGCTTGATTGCTCGGCGATTGATCGAACAGGGCGTTCGGGTCGTGCAGTTATTTAATGGTGCGTATGCCATGGGGGAGGGAGTTGGCAACTGGGATGGCCACAAGACGCTTAAGGCCCAGTACGACATTCACGGCCCGATTCTCGACCAGCCGCTCGCGGCGTTGTTGACCGACATGAAACGACGCGGTCTGCTTGAGGAAACACTGGTTGTCTGGTGTACCGAATTTGGCCGGATGCCGACTTTCCAAAAGGGAGCCAGTGGCCGCGACCACAATCCAGCCGGCTTTACCTGCTGGATGATGGGCGCCGGGGTCAAGCCGGGCTTTTCGTACGGAGCAACCGACGAGTTTGGTTACAAAGCCGTCGAGCAGGTAACGACGGTTTACGATTTCCACGCGACGATTCTGCACCTGCTGGGGCTGGATCACGAAAAGTTAAC
>JBJTQD010000563.1:0-4259 GCA_046075445.1 Planctomycetota bacterium | reverse complement strand
TGCTTATTTGAAGCAGATTGCGGAACACGGCTAGGACTAATTCGCGAGACTGTCTCGTTCTTCGATGACAGAGATAGAGCGGATTCAAATGATATTGCGGCAGCGGCTGGGATTCAGGCCGCTGCTTGTTTTTTTGCGACTGCCTGTTTAGTTGAAATCTGCTCCCGCATTCAACAGGGTCGAGCGCCGTTGGTCATTCTGAGGATTTAACGACTGTGAGTTGGGCCGAGTTGTATGTTGACCCGCCGTCCCGGGGTTCATGGAACATGTCGGTCGACCAGGCGTTGCTCGAGCATTGCGAAGCGACTGGCCGGCCGGTCGTACGACTGTACCAATGGAGCCCCGCGACGCTGTCGCTTGGCTACTTTCAAAAATATGACGAGCGGACATTGCACCCCTCGAGCGTTGGCTTGGATTTAGTCCGCCGTGCTACGGGTGGTGGGGCGATTGTGCATGACCGCGAGTTGACTTACAGCCTCTGCATGCCGAGTGAGGAGCGATGGAGCCAAGAGAATCGTCGGCTATACGATTCCGTACATGAAGCCATATTGGCGACGCTTCGAGAGTTTGGAATTACAGCGGAGCTTTTTTCCGCAACTGAGACGTCAAGTCACGCGTCCAGCGGTGAGCGACCTGCAAACGAGTCCCAGTTGGCTGGTTGTGGAGCCCGCAGCGGGACGGGAGCAGCGCCCTTTCTTTGCTTTCAGCGGAGAGCGGTGGGGGATGTCATTTTTCTAGGGCACAAGGTTGGGGGGAGTGCGCAGCGGCGAGGGAAGCAGGCGTTGTTGCAACATGGCAGCATTCTGTTGCAAAAATCAGACTTTGCCCCCGAACTGCCGGGATTGGAGGAACTCTCAGGAATCGCCCTGAATTGCGAGGCTTTCAGTCAAATCTTTCTCAACCAACTCGCGAGGGAATTGAATTTGCTGTTTGAGAGCGTTACCTTGAGTGAACCCTTGAGAGGAAGGGCTGAGGAGATTGAATCCGCAACTTTTGCGGCATCGACTTGGAACCGCAATCGTTAGTCTGTTTGGGGAGTCTAATCGAGTTCCCGGACAGAACTGGTTTACGAACAACGCCGAGGCCATCGGCTGGTCCTGCCTTGAAAAGGGCGTGGACAGAGCCCTTGGAGGGAAGCACCGAAACCGGTCTTTTCGCGGTTCTTTCGCTGTAAAATTTGCTTCTTTTCTTTTCCCCTGTTTATAATGGGGAATGAAGAGTGGAGAACGCTTCAATACCTGAAGAGGATGAAAAAGGTAGAGTCGGGTGATTGGTCAGCCCAACTTGGTTGTAGGGAGAACCGAGTCGGGACAGTCCAATAACTGGTGGGTCGAACGCAGACTGGATTCCGGCATGGCTGCATTCTGGCCAGGCTGGATTTCAACCGTGCGAGACCGCGACGACATTTGCCTTAAGTCACCTCAGCCTAGAGGCCGCTCTGAGCGGATTGTTGTTTCATCGGCTGACGTCTGTCGGCCGACCTTGTCTGACACAATCTAGCCCGGATCGATTTGCCGACTGTATTCAGGGAAAATCTCGTCTGTTTGGATTCGAAGAGAGGACGGAGAGAGGAATGCAGGTCAGATTGAAAGTTATCGGTGGAAAAAACGATAACCGCGAAATTCGTATTGCCGTACCGGAGTTCGTTATTGGTCGCGGAGATGAGGCTCATCTCAAACCAACCAGCGACCTGATTAGTCGCCAACACTGCTCAATCAAAATCGGTGACGGAAAAGTAATTGTCCAGGACATGGGCAGCCGCAACGGCACGTTCGTTAACGGCGTGCAACTATCGCAAGCGATTGAAGCCAAAGCTGGCGATATCCTGCGAGTTGGGCGACTGCAGTTTGAATTGATGATTGACATTGCAGAGCCCAGCATGAAACGCCCCAAAGTTGAAGGCGTGGCTGAAGCTGCGGCTCGGACGGCTGGAACTGGCGGTGGCAACAGCGGTGACATTGAAGACAGTATCTCGAACTGGCTTACCGAAGAAATTTCTCCGGGTGGAATGCAGGATACCCGCCAGCTTTCGCTGGAAGACACGAAGGCGATTCTCGCGGAAGCGGAACGCAAGGCTCTGGAGAAAGAGCGTGAACGCAAGATGCAAGATTCCGGACAGTTAACCACGACGGGCCAAGAATCGGACAGCAAAGAAAAACGCGGTCCAGGTAAACTTCCACCCAAGCCAAAGTTCTCTCACGATTCGTCCAAGGTTGCAGCCGACGATGTCTTGCGAAAGTTCTTTAACCGTCGCTAGAGGATTACCCTCGAGATAAGTTGACTCGCGACTTCGGCTGAAATCTCGAGAAAACCAACACAAGAGGCGACCTTGGGGTCGCCTTTTTTCGTGGGTAGAGATTCAGGCCTAGCTCGCTTCTCTTTTCTGTTTGATGGGCGAATTTGCTCAATATTTTCGGCGATTGCCCGAACCAGAAAGAAGTTGCCTGCGAACGGCAGGTCAGGCTTTGGGGTTTGTTCCCCAGCTTCGGCGTGCAACAGAGGTCTTTCTTCGCCGGCTGAGCGGCACTTGCTGAAGTCCTCGCCCGGCTCGATTGCTGCACTTCTTTTTTTTCGAACCGCGAAAGAACCCATTTCGCCCAAGGTGCCAGCAGCGAAACGAGTGAATTCTGTTGAGATTTTTAAGGCAAATCGCAAGACTATTGAAACCATCTAGCCCGCAGGCGGGTTAACATAATGGTGTGAGGAGGGTTCCCTTGAGTAGTGAAGTCGGTAGTTTGATCAGCCAATGCCTGAAGGGCCAGCAGCCGGCGTTTGTCGAGCTGTTTTCGCGATATCGCGGAATGGTCTACGGTCTGTGCTTGCGCATGCTGCGCCACCGTGAAGACGCTGAAGACGCGACTCAAGAGACGTTCCTGCGAGTAGCGAAGAATTTGCATCGCTGGGATAACAGCAAGCGGTTCGAGCCTTGGCTTCTGACGATTGCTGGTAATCGTTGTCGAACGCGACTCGCACGACTCGCTAACAAACCGAACTCGGTGACGCTGGAGCACTGCCCTGAGGATTCCAGTCATCTCGATGCATCGGCGGCGTTGCTCTCAGAAGAAGTGAGACAAGCCCTTGAGACGGTGCGAACTGAATTTCGCGATGCGTTCACGATGTTTTACGAGCGGGAATTGTCTTACGCCGAGATTGCAGAGGCACTGAATGTTCCGCTCGGAACGGTAAAGACTTGGGTTCATCGAGCCCGTCGGGATTTGATTCGGATTTTGCGGGAACGTGGAGCGTTGCATGCCTGACCAATCATCTTCTCAGAATTTTTCAAGAATCTCCCGTTCGCTCAGCAGTGGGGATCACGCGCGGCCTTTGTCGCGAGGCTTAGAACTCGACTGCACTTCGTTCGAGTCACACGTTCAAGAATTGCTGGACCTGCGGAAGTCGCCGGAAAACGATCTGGCTGTTCAGACGCATGCGAGCGTCTGCCAAGAGTGCTCGGAATTGCTCCATCAATTCACTCAACTGGAATCAGCTTTGCAGTTGGCACTGAAACCAAAGGCGCCGGTGGTGGCGGAGAAAAGAGAAGTCGTTCTTCCAGTTCATCCCGTCTCGCAGCGGCATCGCGAGCAATTCAGCTGGGTTGCACAAGCTGCTGTCGTTTTGTTGCTGTGTGGTGCCTTGATCGGTTGGGCCGCCTCACGCCAGCCGAAATCCAACGCATTGATCCCGGTAGCCGTTAGTGAACTTCGTGGACAAAACTCGCCAGAACAACTCCTCGCCAGCGGCTCGGGAATTCGGCCGGCGGTTTACTACCGGTCGCTAGAGCAGTGCTACGAGCTAACCTCAGAGCTGCCTGGGGTTCGACCATTGCAGAGTTCGATTCAAGTCGCCCTCGCTTGGTGGTGGGATTACCTGAACCTCGATGGAAATGAAACGCATTCTTTGCCCCACCATGAACGGGGCTTTGGTTTGAACCCACTCTTGGCCGAAGCCAACCGCAGAGTCTGATTTTGCGGGCAGGCCTCAATTACTCGTTTGTAGGTTTTGAGTCTGCTTCTCAAGCCGGTGTTGGCGTTACTCGTCCCGGTGTTGGCTTTGCTTGTCTTTGCCAGCCTGGTCTTCGCGCCGGCCCCTCGGTTCAGCAGCTAAAAAACCTGCGCTGAGCGATGGTCTCCCGACCTCGCCCCCGGTGCGTTGCCCCATTGTTACGTGAAAATTTGCCTCAACGTCGAACCGCCTGTGCCCCCGGTGAATTTTTGATTGTCCGCCCGCCTTTTCTTTGGAGGGCGACGTGCGGTTCGACC